>DAOUZE010000010.1 GCA_030665765.1 Filomicrobium sp. | reverse complement strand
AGGGATCGGCAGGGAACAGTTGCCATCCTATTCGGATTGATGTCATTCGTGTTTCTCATGGTTGCCGGGGTGGCGATCGATTACGGGCGCATCATCCACATGAACATGCGCCTAATGAGTGCAGCCGACGCGGCAGCACTGGCTGCCGGCGGCGCCTTACTCGACGGGCGGCTCGATGACGAACAGATAAAAGAGCTCGCTAAGAACTACTTCGAGCGGAATATGCTGCAGGCGGGCCAGTCGTTCGGGACCTATTCGGAGCCTTCCATCACGGTCAATCGCGTCGCTGGCAACATCATCATTGACACAGTCGGGACGGTTCCGATGTCGATCACACGGCTGGCTGGCTATAAGCAAGTGACAATGCCAGTCAACGTTGCGACGAGCTATGATCAACACGATATTGAACTCGGTCTTGCTCTTGACGTGACCGGCTCCATGCGCGGCACAAAACTCTCCGATCTGAAGGAGGCGGCAAAGGACCTTGTCGAGATCCTGATGCCGGACAGTGGCCAATCCAACCGCGTGCGTATCGGCCTTGCTCCTTATGCCGCGAGCATTAACGCCGGCTCCTATGCGGAAATCGTTACCGGTCACAGCGGCGGTCACAACTGCGTGCATGAGCGCACGGGCGTCGAGCGGTTCACCGATGCTATGCCAGTCGGCATCAACAAGCTCAAACGCAGGGACAGTATGAGCTGCCCGAGCGCGACGGTTCAGCCGCTGAGCGACAATAAGTCTCAGATCAAAAGCAGCATTGATTCCTACAGCGCCAGCGGCAGGACAGCCGGCCACCTGGGTGCAGCCTGGGCTTGGTATCTGATTTCTCCGGCCTGGAATTCGATCTGGCCAACCAGCGCCAAACCGGTCGCTTACGATCAAGTCAACACGACAAAGGCAGTGGTACTGATGACGGATGGCATCTTTAACCAGGCCTATGAAAGCGGCAATGGCTCGTCGGAAAACCAGGCCCGTTCTGTCTGTGGTGCGATGAAAGCCAAGGGGGTCGATGTTTACTCGGTGGCCTTCCAAGCTCCGAGTTCAGCCCAGAACTTGCTACAGGACTGTTCGTCGGGCAGCTCATTTTACTACACGGCGGCCAATGGCGAAGAGCTGCGCCAGGCGTTCACAGAGATTGCCAAGAACCTCAACAATCTTCGCCTGACAAACTGAATGCCGCCGATCCTAGTGAGCAGCTGATGCTGAAGGAACATTGCCGACGCCTCGCGATAAAGCAAGGCTAGCCGGCACGGAAACGTCGAACACGTGCCAAAATGTATAAAAGCCGGCCCCTTAGCGGGCCGGCTTCTTTTTTCGCCGGCGCCGATCGGTCAGACTTTCTTGTTCTGGCGATTGGCGATCAAATCGTCGACGACTGCGGGTTCGGCCAACGTCGAGGTATCGCCAAGGTTGGAGAAGTCGTCCTCGGCGATCTTGCGCAGAATGCGGCGCATGATTTTGCCCGAACGAGTTTTTGGCAGTCCCGGTGCAAACTGGAGGAGATCGGGCGAGGCTATTGGACCGATCTCGGTGCGTACGTGCTTGACCAATTCCTTCTTCAGATCGTCGGTTGCGACCTCACCGGCATTCAAGGTCACATAGCAGTAGATGCCCTGCCCCTTTATGTCGTGCGGATAACCGACGACGGCGGCCTCGGCGACCTTCGCATGGGCAACCAAGGCGCTTTCAACCTCGGCCGTCCCCATGCGGTGACCAGAAACGTTGATGACGTCGTCAACGCGACCGGTGATCCAGAAGAAGCCATCTTCATCGCGACGGGCGCCGTCACCGGTGAAATAGTTGCCGGGGTAGGTCGAGAAGTAAGTTTGAACGAAGCGCTCATGATCACGGTAGACGGTGCGCATTTGGCCTGGCCAGCTGTCCTTGATGATCAGGTTGCCGTTGATTGCTCCGTCGAGCTCGGTTCCTTTGTCGTCGACGAGCGCCGGCTGCACGCCGAAGAAGGGTAGCGTCGCTGAGCCCGGCTTGAGTGTGGTCGCGCCTGGCAATGGCGTGATGAGGATGCCGCCCGTCTCGGTCTGCCACCAAGTGTCAACGATCGGACAGCGGCTATTCCCAACGACCCGGTAATACCAGTCCCAGGCTTCCGGGTTGATCGGCTCACCGACCGAGCCGAGCAAGCGCAGCGACGAGCGGTCAGTGCGATTGACGAAATCGTCGCCGGCGCCCATCAGAGCGCGGATGGCTGTTGGTGCCGTGTAGAACGTGTTGACTTTCCACTTGTCGACCACCGACCAGAAACGCGACGCCGTTGGATAGTTGGGGACGCCTTCGAACATCAGCGTCGTGGCGCCGTTCGCGAGCGGACCGTAGACGATGTAGCTGTGACCGGTGACCCAGCCAACGTCGGCCGTACACCAATAGATATCGCCGTCGTGATAATCGAAGACGTATTGGTGGGTCAGCGACGCGAATACCAAGTAGCCGCCGGTGGTGTGCACCACACCTTTCGGTTTGCCGGTGGAGCCGGAGGTGTAGAGGATGAACAGTGGATCTTCGGCGTTGACTTCCTCGCACGGGCAATCAGCAGAAACCTTAACCAACTCTTCGTGGAGCCAGACATCGCGGCCCGCGGTCATTGCCACTTCGTTTCCAGTACGGCGGACAACGATAACCGTCATATCGCCGGTGTAGTTTGCTAACGCCGCGTCCGCATTTTTCTTCAAGGGAACGGTGCGACCACCGCGGAGCCCCTCATCAGAGGTGATGACGAGTTTGGAATCGGCGTCTTCTACGCGGTTGAGGAGGCTATCTGGTGAGAAGCCGGCGAAGACGATGGAGTGAACGGCCCCGATGCGGGCGCAAGCCAGCATGGCGTAAGCAGCTTCCGGGATCATCGGCAGATAGATGGTGACCCGGTCGCCCTTCTGGACACCGTTCGCCTTGAAGACGTTGGCCATCTTCTGAACGCGCTCGTGCAGCTGGCGATAGGTAATCTGCTCATCATCGGTCGGATCGTCACCTTCCCAGATGATCGCAATTTGATCACCTCGGGTAGCGACGTGACGGTCAACGCAGTTGTGGCAAACGTTCAGCGTACCGTCCTCATACCAACGGATCGATACGTTGTTGGGGTCGAAGGACGTGTTCTTGACCTTGGTGTAAGGCTTCATCCAGTCGATACGCTTACCGATTTCACCCCAGAACCCGTTGGGATCCTGCACGGAGCGATTGTACATCTCCTGGTACTTGTCCTGATTGATCCAGGCGCGGGCCGCCCAATCGGCCGAAACCGGAAACGTGTTCTCAGACGACATGCGTCTTCCTCCCAAGTGGATGAGCTTTATTGCGGATTTATTGAGGGGCATTATGATCAGGCCACCGCACCCTAACAACCAACCCCTTGGTCGAAGAAATTCGGCACGGTATCAGATGTCAAGGTTTGCTTCGGCAACCACCCAACCATTGCCATCGGGGTCGGCGAACGTCGCGAACCAGCCCCAGCTAGCCTGCTGAATGCCCCTTATTTCGAGGCACTGTTCGCTCAGGCGCCGATGAAGGTGCTCGATATCGATATGATCTGCAACATCGATCCTGCGCCTGTCCGGGCCGCTGGCGAGTGTTGGGCTGGATGAGTGCGATTCTGGCCGACCCTGCCGGAGGGGGCATCAGTATCCAGGTAAATTCTGTATCCCGGTCGCCTTCGCCACGCTGCTCGAATCCATGCACCTCTTTTTAGAACTGGAGGACCCGGCCCTGATCGGTAACCGCGCTTGTAACAACACTGAGCTGGAACATCTCGCCCCCGGTTGCCGCCTTTGGACGGAGGCCGGCCTGCGCGCGGCGATCAAGCGCACCGTCTGAAATTCCCGTGATAGCGATGATAATACTTGGGCGGACCGCTCCCTTTCCGCGGGGAACTTGACGGCGGCACTCTAAAATACAGAAACCCGAACAAGCGAGCAAAACGTCATGCTAGAAGTCCGGCATGAAACAAAGATTTCCTGGGCCCGATATCCCGCTTCGCCGCGAAATGTCTTTTGAATATGACGTTGCCAGCGGAATCCTCCCTGGGGTTGTCCGCCTTGTTGCAGAGAACCCAGGGCCATTCACATTCAAGGGAACCAACACCTACCTGGTAGGATCGAAATCGTTGGCGGTCATCGATCCGGGGCCAGCCGATGAAGCCCATTTCGAGGCGATACTTGCGGCAACGCAGGGGCGCGAAATCTCGCATGTCTTCATTACGCACGCGCACCGGGACCATGTCGACGGACTGGCGCGATTACAGGCGGCAACCGGAGCGACCTCAGTCGCCGTTGGCCGGGCCCATATGGCCGTGCCAGATCTTCTCAATTCCCCCTCCGGCAAGAACTTTATCGACCTCGAGTTCGCGCCCGACCAGCGCGTCGAGGACGGCGCTGTGATCGAGGGAGAAGATTGGGCGATCGAAATTCTGCATACACCGGGGCATGCGCCCGACCACATCTGCCTGTCGCTGAAGGACCGTGGGGTTCTATTCTCGGGCGATCACGTGATGGCTTGGAACACAACCGTGATCGCCCCTCCCGAAGGGCGGATGGCAGACTACATGGCCTCTCTCGCGCGGCTTTTGGAAGTGAGCACCGACCTTTACCTGCCTGCGCATGGCGGGCGGCTGGAGGAGGCGCGCAGAACTGTGAAGGCCTTCCTTCTGCACCGGCAATGGCGGGAGCGGGCGATTCTTCAAGCAATCCGCAGAAGGGGGCTGACGGTGCGCGGCATTGTGGGGCTGATCTATCGGGGCCTTGACGAGGAGCTGGTGACGGCAGCGGGATTGTCTGTGATGGCCCATGTCGAGCATCTCAGCGAGCAGGGCATGGTCAGCTACACCGAGCCGCTGGGTTTTGACACGCCGATCAGTAACCCCGACTGAGCCGCTGCTTTGCTTTTAATTCCATGGGCGCTACGGCCTGCGGCGCCTGGTTCGTCTAGCCAGCGGTGTCGACACGGTCGCCTCGAGCCGCGCGACTATTTCGCGAAGCAACCGGCGGGTACGCTCGGCATTGCGGCCAAGGTCGTGCCGCCCGTAACGGGAGGCGGAACGGACATCGATCCGGGCGGACAACCGGTTGCCGCTGACGCGAACGGCGACATCATCGTAAAATCCCCAGATCAGCGTACGGTCATAGGCTTCGATGTAACCCTGCGCCGGTGTTTCATCTCCCGGCGGCCTTGAGCTGACGATATTCATGCCGAGACGCCTGATGGCATCGACCGAGACTTCGTAGACTTCCGCGACAGAACGGTTGATCAGCAGAGGTTTCAGGTCCGGGAATGCTTGTTGTTGCTGGCGGGCGAAGAGTTCGCCTGGATACACTGGCACGTTGGCTCCGGGCGCGCGGCGTGCGGACAGGGTTTCAAAGGGAGGCGGCGAAGCCGTATCCGTTGTAACGTCGTTGATTTCAGGGGCGGCGTTGATTTTTGGCAGCAGCAACAACGGCCAGGCGACGACGCACGACGAGATGAGACCACCTAAAACTACGCGAGAAAAGCCGCGCGAACCATTGCGCCAGATATCCACGGCCGCCAAGGTGCCAAGTGCCAAAGCAAACAGGCCGCCGAGGATCGACAACTTCAACAGATTGAGCGCAACCGGAGTCGGTATCGAAAAAAGGCGGTGAAGAAACAGTGCCGACAGGATTAAAGCGGCGCTGAATAGGGCAACGCTAACGCACCAGACGGCAAAGCGGCTAGTGGTTTCTTTGATGTCTCGCGGTGATCTCATGAGCATGCCTTATGAGTCGAAACGTGAGAACTGCCATACTCGCCCGGCCGCGTCATCAGCTTCTGTTGCGCAATACCAATAGAAAACCGGTTGAAAGGCATCTGGCAGGCTTGGTGCGCCGAGGGAGTTGCCTATATTCAATCTGTTTCGTTCACGGAAGTAAGGCAGGAGCGCGGTCACCCATGTCGGCTGGGATCGGAAATGATGGCGGTGCAGGCCTTTTCGAGCGGTGGCCGCAAAAGACGATCCAGTTGGCTGGCGGCGTCTTGCTATTGGGATTCATCGGGCTTGCCGCCCCTTTGGGAGCACAACCCCGGATCACCGAGGACGGATTGCTGCGAATTGCGAGCTGGAGCCTGCTCGATGCCGTGGGCGCCGGTGTGATCGCGCGCAAGAAACCGGTCGAGAGAAGCTGGCGCAACACTTTTGGATCCGAACGACGCATCGCATCGCGCCCGGCAATCGCGGGAGAGAAACTCGGCGCAGACGTTGTTCTCCTGCAGGGCGTGAAAAGCATCCAGGAAGTCCGGCAGATATTTCCGGCGCGGGATTGGAAATTGATCCTGTCGCGGCAGGTTCTCCGCCAAAACCGTGGCCGCATAAACAACGATACGGTTCTTTCCGGAAACCGAACAACGACGGCGGTTGCCGTGCGCTACCAGCGCGGCCTGCGGGTGACTGGTTTCGAACACCTTTTGGACCTCGGCGTCATTCCAGACTCTAAAGGCGCGCGCCCCGAACCCGCCACGACGGCTAAAAAGCCAAGTCGCACCGGCCCGCAGCCTGCAGCTCTGGCTGGCATGGCGCTACGGCTTATATACTTGGACACCACGTTCTGGGTGGTCTCGGTGGCTCTGCCCAACGACTGCCGGATCGACCCCGGTAAATGCAGATCGGCGGACCAACTCGTGAAATGGGCCGAAGACAAACGCACAAAGGGTTTGGCCGTTGTGTTTGGTGGCCAGCTTCACGCGGAACTCAGGAAAGCCGGGCCCAGCAGTGCTTGCGCGGACCAGGAAATCGTTGCCGATCGGATCCTTGCGGCTGAAGCCGGGGCCGAAGCGATCGCCGGCTGCATGGCTTTTGTGGAACTAAAGACGCCGTGAGCGAAGCACTTCAAGGGAAGAGGCGGGTCTTAGTCCACGCCGACCCGGCATCCAGGCGTCGAAAAACCATGCGATCATGCAGGCGGAATGCGCGGTTCTGCCAGAACTCGATCTGCACCGGCGTAACGCGGAAACCGGACCAGTGCGGTGGTCGAGGGATCGAACCGATCGCGTAACGTGCGGCGAAGCCGGTGACGAGCTTTGCCAACTCCATCCGGCTTTGCATCGGTCGTGACTGAGCGGATGCCCAGGCACCTATACGGCTACCGCGCGGGCGGGTCGCGTAATAGGAGTCAGCTTCCTTGCTCGAAACGGCGCTGACCGGGCCACGCAGACGCACCTGCCGGCGCAATGACTTCCAGTGAAATACGCATGCGGCCTTGCCGGTTGCGGCGAGCTCCTGCCCTTTAGCGCTCTCCAGGTTCGTATAGAAGATAAAACCCCGGTCCGGGTGGGCATGATCGTCGACCCCCTTCAGGAGCACCATTCTGACGTTCGGGAGCCCATCGGCGTCGACCGTTGCCAATGCCATGGCGTTGGGATCGTTCAACTCGGTGGTCTCAGCCTCGGATAACCAGACTTTGAAGAGTTCGAAAGGATCGGCAGCCTCGGCAATGGAGCAGTCGGCCTGCGCGGCCAACGTTTCAGCGTCTAGTTCTAGTTCATCCTGGCTGTTCAAATTGCACCTATTGCATTGCGGTCATAGCGGACGACGACGAGCAGATCGTCCCAAAAAAATGCACGGCTTCAGTTCGTTTTAACCAATGCACGGCACACTCAGGAAACGTGAGAACCAACTTTTTGGGTCTTCTTACGAGCCTCTTACAGCGTCGTATACAGTGAGTTTTCCGAATGCGTCTTATCGATTACTTGAGAACGGCTTGCGCCACGCTGGTCTTCGGCTTAGTGGCCCTTGCAATACCCCTTATGGCATCCGACGTCGCGATTGCTCAAGCAAACGCGAAGCGTTCCGCTGACGCCGCCGTGACGGCGTCGAACGACATGCGGTTCAAGCGGAGCGACCGCGTTGCAGCACTGGAAAGCATTCAGTATGCCCTTTCGGAGCTAGGCGATGGTGCCAGCTACGTTTGGCACCGCGGCCACGGAAAGCTTTCCGGTGTGATCCAGCCCACGCAGTCATTCTTGGATACAAACGGCCGAGTCTGCAGGCACGTTGTCGTATTGTTGAGTGCCGGGCCGAAGTCCAAGAAGACCGAGGCCGTCGCCTGCCGGCTCGAAAACGGGGTATGGCGCTTCGATAGCTAGGATGGCAAACTGCCAGGCAATGGCCGCCTGGAGCCCGCAAGAACGCGGGCTCCGAGCGACTTCGGTGCGTTGCTGGCATTGCCAAAGGCGCATCTAGACCGCTCTGCCCTTTCGTGTAGGATGCCGGCCAATCTAGGGCATGATCGGTCTAGATGGGATCATCGCGGGTTAACATGGATCGGGCACAGGACCTCGTTGCATGTATGACCGCATGATTGTCCGTTCCGACCCTAGCCGAAAAACACGGAAGAAGGGCAATCGAGAGATGAGTGAAGCTGCGCCTGGTTCTCCTGGTGCGACGGCCAATCTCATGGCGGGCAAACGCGGCCTCGTCATGGGCGTCGCCAACAACCGTTCCATTGCCTGGGGTATCGCCAAAGCCTGTGCCTCCAATGGCGCGGACCTGGCGCTGACCTATCAGGGTGAAGCGTTGAAGAAACGCGTGGAGCCGCTGGCAAACGAGCTTGGTTCGCGGATGGTCTTGCCATGCGATGTGACCGACGCAACCTCGATGGACGGAGTCTTTGACACGCTTCAGAAGGAGTGGGGTCAGCTGGACTTTCTCGTTCATGCAATCGCGTTCTCCGACAAGGCCGAGCTTGACGGTCGCTACGTGGATACCTCGCAAGGCAACTTCACGCAGACCATGCTCGTGTCCTGCTACTCGCTGACCGCGCTTGCACAGCGCGCCGAAAAGCTCATGACAGACGGCGGCTCGATCCTTACGCTGACATACTATGGCGCGGAGAAGGTCATGCCGCACTACAATGTCATGGGGGTTGCGAAGGCGGGGTTGGAGGCTAGTGTTCGTTATCTTGCTGCCGACCTCGGCAGATCGGAAATCCGAGTGAATGCGATTTCAGCGGGACCGATCAAAACACTAGCGGCCTCGGGCATCTCGGACTTCCGCTATATCCTGAAATGGAATGAACATAATTCGCCGCTGCGCCGCACGGTGACTATTGAAGAAGTCGGAGGAGCCGGCGTGTACCTACTTTCGGATCTTTCGCGCGGAGTGACGGGCGAAATACATCATGTCGATGCTGGCTATCACGTACAGGGAATGAAGAACGAAGATGCGCCCGATATCAATGTAATGCGGAGTGACGCCGACTAGATCGGCGTCCAGTTTCCGACGGGGCATTGACGGTCGGAGCAAAATGCAACAGCAAGGGGGCTGTATACCGTGCAAGATGGCATCACCCTCTACTGCATCCGTCACGGCCAGACCGACTGGAATGCTCAGTCCCGCTACCAGGGCCAGGCCGACATTGCAATCAATGCAACCGGTCGCCGGCAGGCCTGCCGCAATGGTGAGGCGTTGCGGACTTTTCTGCCCGATCTCGCCGAGGCTCGATTCGTATCGAGCCCATCCTCGCGCGCTCGCGAGACGATGCGGATCATCCGCGAAACCCTCGGGCTTGCACCTGACGATTTTCCGACCGATGAGCGCTTGCTCGAAGTACATTACGGCGCTTGGCAGGGACAGCTTCTTGAAACCCTAAAAGCGACCGAAGCCGAGGCGCTTGCCGCGCGCCAGGCGAACCCGTTCCGCTTCCGGCCTCCGGGAGGAGAGAGCTATGCCGACCTTCTTTCTCGGACGTGCGACTGGCTCGAGACTTTAGAGAGCGACACCGTGGTCACGACCCATGGAGGCTTCACGAGGACGCTGAGAGTGCACCTGCTCGATCTCGATCCGAATAAAATTCTTGACTTGGAGGTTCCGCAGGACCGGGTGTTAATAATTCGCAACGGTGAGATGAGCTGGGCTTGAGAGCAGCCATCGATTAACGGAATGTGGTCCCAAAAAAAGAAAGGACCGGAGCAGCGGCAGCTCCAGTCCTTTCAACGCAAATAGGATCGCTCGAGACCGGCTGCTCAAGTCCGGCAGGAGCCATCCCGTTCTTCATCGACGTGTTCTGCCAATTTTGGCTAGTACCGAGCCAAGCGAATGGATCGGTCATGACAGAACTCGTTCTATAACGCTGTTGACGCACGTAAGATCAGCTCAGGCCGACTTACGCTTGCTCACGTGCTCCAGTTTCTCATCCGTCTGTTCGCTTAGATTGGCTGGCACATTCACCAAGCCCACATGCGCGGCAGAGTCTGGAGATCCCAGGTCAAATTCGTCTTGGGTGACGAAATCTGTGGGAATCACGCTTTAACCCAATGATTTCATAATCTGCGTCGCGGCTTCTTGTCATCCTTATTGATGATATCGGGGGTTCCACAGCCACTGTGAAGCGCTCATAAGATTATTTTTGCAACACTATCGGCCACTCCGTTGTCGTTGCATGGTAAGAGCTTCTCTCAGGCTGCTGGCGTAGAAAGAAATGTCGCACAACACTTTCGGACATCTCTTCCGGGTGACGACCTGGGGTGAAAGCCACGGGCCAGCGATCGGCTGCGTTGTCGACGGCTGCCCTCCCGGCATCCCTTTGACCGCCGAAGAAGTTCAGCTCGAACTCAACCGGCGCAGACCGGGGCAGTCCCGTTTCACAACGCAGCGGCGCGAGCCCGATAGCGTCGAAATTCTGTCGGGTGTCTTTGAAGATGCTAACGGCCAGCAGGTGACGACCGGTACGCCAATCGCACTCGTCATCCGCAACGTTGATCACCGCTCGAAGGACTATGGCGACATCGCCCAAAAGTTCCGGCCGGGACACGCCGATTTCACCTACGAAGCCAAGTACGGTATTCGAGACTATCGTGGTGGCGGTCGTTCGTCCGCGCGAGAGACGGCCATGCGCGTTGCCGCCGGCGCGATCGCACGAAAGGTTCTGGGTCGGATCACGATCCATGCTGGGCTGGTCCAGCTTGGGCCGCACCACATCGACCGCAACCGGCTCGACTGGAGCACCGTCGACGCCAACCCATTCTTCTGCCCGGATCCCGGGAGTGTGCAGGGCTGGTCGGACTATCTCGACGGCATCCGCAAGGATGGGTCGTCGGTTGGAGCGGTTGTTGAGGTTGTAGCAATCGGGGCACCTGCCGGGCTCGGTGCGCCGCTGTACGCCAAGCTCGACCAGGATTTGGCTTCAGCAATGATGAGTATCAACGCGGTAAAGGGCGTCGAAATCGGCGAAGGCATAGCGGCGGCGGCGCTGACCGGCGAAGACAACGCGGATGAGATCCGCATTGGGGCGGATGGAAAACCGCTGTTCGTGTCGAACCACGCCGGTGGCATTCTCGGTGGTTTGTCGACAGGACAGCCGGTCGTCTGCCGTTTCGCGGTCAAGCCGACATCCTCGATCCTGACGCCACGGCGAACCATCGACCGGGACGGCAACGAAACCGAGATAGTCACAAAGGGCCGCCACGATCCGTGCGTCGGCATCCGCGCGGTGCCAGTCGGTGAAGCAATGATGGCGCTTGTGCTCGCAGATCAGCTGTTACGCCACCGCGCGCAATGCGGGGAAACGCAGAGCTAAGCGGCCCACCTTCCGCAACCACAGTAGTTGCCAACTGTTGCCGACGATGCCAACTTACGTTGCAGTGCAACACGTGCTGCGCGAGAGCGCGCTTCCATGGTCCAGATTTCGATATGTGAGCGGTGCAGATGCGATCCTGATCCCATTGGGGGTAAGATCACGTGCGAGGGGAGCGGATTGGATGGCCGAAGCACCACCCAGCGATATTCATGATTTTAGCGGTTACACCCTTCGCTACGGTCATGAAAAGGGGCAGTTCCGCGTCTTCGTATTGTCAGTAATCGGAATCGCATTCAGCGTTGCTGCCTTCTACATGGGCAGCGAAATCCTGCTTGCGCTCGGTATCGCAGCACTTGGTACCGCCTATTACTTCTTTCCCCTCATCGAGAGCGAACGGCCACGACTCGGAGCCAATCAGTATGGGGTTTTCGTCGAAGGACTTGGGCTGATCGGTTGGCGCTCGATCGAGAAGATCGACACGGTTCACATCGCCGTGCGCACGATGATGACGCACGAATTGCAGATCAAGCTGACACTACCATTGGCGGAGGCCCTGCTCGCGGATTGACGGCAGATGCCGATCTACAGGCTTCTTATGCGTCTACCTTGGACGATGAGCCACAATAATACGATCCGCGTAAACTTAGAGCCGTTCGCTGATCCGCCCGATGAAATCGAGCGCACGCTGAAGCGCATGCAGCGGCACTATCGAAGCTGACGGTCAAACGGGAAGTGGGACATCGGATGCCGCGAAGGCACTCTGCTGGCGCGCGGCGACGACATCTAGGTTGAAATCCTCGATCGTGTCATTGAACAACTGGTACCAATTCAGTTTGGCATCAAGGTGCAGGAAGACACCGCCCAGACCGATCGCGGCGCGGTCCATGAAGACGAACTCCCGCGGCACTGTGACTGGACCTTTCTCCTTCAGAACCCTTCGGACGTGCATCATTTCGCGCCGGCCGTATTCGCCAGGCGTTGTGGCGTCGGCGATGGTTCGTTCCCGATCATCGAGCAACGGCCCGTAGATAAACCCAGCCCACACCGTCAATCCCTCGATAAGCTCATCGCTAAGGCCACTGAAGCCCCACTCTTCGTATGCAGCAACAATTCTATCGCGGTCTCCGGCCAACAGACCCTGGTACAGGTTGACCACGCCTTGCACGAACCGCGGCGAGAATGTCCGGATGCAACCGTAGTCCAACAGGTTGATGCCCGCGGGCCTACCGTCTTCTAAAAATACCGTGTAGTTGCCGAGGTGAGGATCGCCGTGGATGACGCCGTGGTGGCTGAATGGGTACCACCAAGCACGGAACATGGCGCGCGCGATCCGGTTGCGGTCTTCCAACGAGCCCTGTTTGAAATCGAGCAGCGGTTCGCCATCAAGCCAGGTCATAGTCAGCAAGCGTCCCGTCGATAACTCGGGTATCACTTCCGGCACACGGATCAGCGGTTCGTCTGTGAAGATGCTGGCGTAAAGCCTGGTGTGCCGCGCTTCAAGATCATAATCGAGCTCCTCACGTAAACGGGAGGAGATCTCAGCGAAGATTTCTTTGGTGTCGATGCCTGGATCCATGCGCGCGTGCAGCTGAAAAACCAGTTTGAGTTGATTGAGATCGGCTTCGACAGCCGATTGCATGTCCGGGTATTGCAGCTTGCAGGCCAGGCGGCGGCCATCGGGATGGACGGCGCGATGCACCTGCCCGAGCGACGCGGAGGCGGCGGACGCGGGCTCGAAGCTCTGGTAACGACGCTGCCAGTCGCGGCCCAATTCGGCATTCATACGCCGACGAACAAAAGCTGGCCCCATGGGCGGGGCCTGGCTTTGCAACTGGGCAAGCTCGCGGGCGTATTCCTTCGGTAGTGCTTCTGGGATCGTCGAAAGGAGCTGGGCCACCTTCATGATAGGGCCCTTGAGACCGCCAAGCGCCAAGGCTAGATCACGGGCGGACTTGTTGCGATCCTGTTCAATGCCAAGCATACGCTGCCCCGCATATCGTGCGGCCACTGCGCCGACGTTTGTGCCGACCCTAGCGTAACGCGAGGCCCGGGCGGTGAAGCGGTTGTCTTCTTTGCTCATGCAGCTCTTGCTACTGGAGGAGACCGGGACGTATGACGTCAAAGCCTGCCGGGTTAATACTGAAGAGTACGCACCAAACGGCCGTTGGATCAAACTCTGTTGGCTGAGACGCGCCGCAATGCCGGCCGCCTAACAGCGCGGAACACGCAGCTGCTTAACGGTTTTCTTCATTCAGCATCTCAAAGAACTTTTGCGTACCACCTGGTCGCGATAAATCCACCTCGCTGGCAAAAACCGCGGGGTCGCGATCATACCTGGAGCTGCTACCGTAGTTGCGCTTTGATTTTCTGGAGCTCTTGTGCTTAGCGTGACTGTGCTTATAGCCCGTTTTGTGAGCTTCGGTGGGTGCCGTCGTAACGACAACTGCTGCTGCTGCTGTAAAGGCAACAACTGTGGCTGTCACAGCTGCGCGCGAAGACGTTTTTAAAAGCATTGAATACCTCGTGTGCATTATCGATTGCTTGCACCCGATTTTGCCCTTCTGGCCTTAAGCTTCAACGCACACTCGTGTGAACAGGCGGCGAACGAGCCGCCTGAAGATTATACTAGATCCCTTGGCCTTCGGATTTACGTTCCAGTTCACGCAAACGCTGACCGGCTTCGGGCCAGTAGGGATGTACCAACATCAATTTGCGATGGGCAGCCAGGGCACCGGTCTTCTGCCCGGTCTCTTCCAGCATCCTGGAGAGGCCTTCGAGCGCCTTGTAGTGATTGGGATCCAAGGCCAGGACGCGGCGCAGGTCACCCAAGGCTCTCGAGAATTCATTCCTGGAATAGTGCACGACGGCGCGCTGATGCCAGCCCTCGGCATAATCGGGCGCGAGAACGACGACAGCATCCAGGAACCTGAGTGCGAGAGCGTCCTTCTTTTGCGTAAGGGCCGTCGACGCACGCTGAAGTAGGACAGCCACGGTATCTCCGTAGCCAAACAACCAAAGCCGCTCGATCACGCCAGCAATCTCTGTGCCCGTATCCTGGCTCTCCGCGGTGGCCAGTAATGCGTAGAGATTTGAAAGGACCTCGGCGCGTTCGCGCGGCGACTTGGGCAGCTCGGCCAGAACGCGCTTGTGGTAGGGCTTCTCTGGCTTGGCGGATTCCGCTTTGCGGGGACCGGGTTTTTGAGAGTGAGGCTTGTGGGGGCCGGCAATTGGGGGCTCGGCTTTCTGACCCGGCGTGGGGGCCTGGGCGCCAGCAACGCCGGCAATCGCGACGCACGAGGAAAGTACCGCGACTGAGGTGAAGGACCGGGCGTGTTTCGCAACGCATTTGGAATTTGTCATGGAGGCAGGTTAGTGCCGGCCTCCCTCAACTGTCAAAGGGTCTGACGGCGGCCGGCACATGCCAACCGCCGGTGTCCTGAAACAGGATTAGCCTTGACGCGCCTTGAAGCGACGCTGCGTCTTGTTTATGACGTAGAGCTTGCCCCGGCGGCGAACCAGGCGATTGTCGCGGTGGCGTGAACGAAGCGACTTCAGCGAATTGCGGACCTTCATGGCGAAACCCGTCAGATTTGTTGTTGGCTATCCGGGTGGGAAAAACGAAATGCGCGCCGCGTTTCCACGCGCCCCGCTACCATTATATCGTACCGGTCAGGATCGCGGGGAAAATATGTGGGTGGCGCGTGAAAGTCAACCTTCCGGCTTTACGGTGTTGGTTCCGGCAACTTCGCTGTTAACCATGGCTTGCGGTTTTCGTCTCCAGGTGGCTTACAAGCCGCGCCACGCGGTGGAAATGTAACGGTCGATACCGGCTCTGCGCCTGGCTCCTGTATTGACCTCGATGATTGACGAGCGCAGCTCTTCTTCTTCGGCATCGTGGTCTCCAGTGTACACCAGCGCAGCCGTCTTCTCCTGTTCGCGAGTGTTTTCGCGGATTCCAACTAGTTTACGGAGACGCGCATCGTCCTCAGCCGTGATGCCGATGGCGAGCGCAGCGCAGATCGCCTCAATGCCTGCCATCGAGTTAAGACCCGACACGTCGGCGGCAACGGTTGTTAAGCCATGTCTAGCTGCAAGATCGGAATAGTGGTTCTGGCGCGCCTGCATTTCGAGAGCGTGCCAATAGCAGAGCTGGTAATCAGAAAACGTTTCGGCTTGACCTGGCTGCAGCCCCGCGCACAGAGCATCGCTCGGCGACAGATACCATTTGAGAGCTCGACGGGTTCTACCAGGGATATCGTTTAACATCAGCATCGACATCGCTGTCGCCCGCAGGTCCCGGTTCAAGAAAATAATCTTGGGTCGACCGCCGAGTTCCAACAGAGGCTCGATGAATCCCTTCGCAAACAGATGGCTGGTTTCGAGGTAGATCGGTTTGTGGCATTCGGCAATCGCCGGCAACTTTTGATAGAGCCAGAAGTTCTCGGCGAGGACGGCGTTGTTTTGAGCCCAACGCATGATGAGATGGAAGGAAGGTGCGGGCTCGTGTTGTGATTGAACTTGCTGCAAGCAATCAAGGAGACGCGCCAGGGTTTTGGAGCCAGATCTACCGTTGGTGACACAAAACACGAGCTGCTTTTGTCCGAATACGCACTGAGCCGCCGCTATAGCGGCTGGCCTCCGGCCCGCCAATCCTGCAATTTTGAAACTAAGGTCACATGAAGCCGCTCGAAGCGTGTTTCTCATAAGGATCGCTCGGGATAAGTTCAGTATGCCTTACACATTAGCGAAATGAGGGTGCGCGGTTTGCTCAACAAATTTCGAAATTGGAACCTCATACACCATCAATTCGACGCAACATGAAGTGGTGCAACATCACGTTCTCTTCCGATTTGAATTGCTTTGTGAAGTACTCCTGGATCGCCGGACCATAAACCTTCCAGATTGTGCTCTTCACCTCCCGACCGGCTGAGCTGATCCTCGAATGCGCGAAAGATGACGATATGTTGAGCGAAGGCAGTATTTTACTTTTCCATACGACCCAGACTTAACCACCATCGCCAATTGCATAGAGACCGACTTGAAGCGGCATAAAAGATTACAGGATTGCTTGTCTCGGATTGAGAGATCCAACCTCATCTAAGGGCGACAAGCGGGTAGGTCACACCGCGCGCCAGGCGCCCACGTCACGCTATTGGCGGGCACTAAACCAGCGCCGGGCCGGCTTCCGCTCCGGATTTGTAAGCAGACGTTGTAAGTCTTGATATGCCGCGATGAATTTGACATTGCGGGACCCAATACCTAGTTTCCAACCCGTGATTGCTTAGGGCCAATATGAAATGAGATCTTTCAAATTGCGATGGCACCTGAGCAGAAACAGTAATGGGCGTAGGGGCAGTTCTGAGCCCGTAAATAGTAGATTCTGATCAAATCCATCATGTGTGGTCTTTGCGGCGAAGTTCACTTCGATAACGCGCCTGCGTCTTTATCGAACGTTTCTACAATGACTGAAGTCATGCGACCGCGCGGTCCTGACGGCGGGGGCGCGGTTGCTCGCGAACGGATAGCATTCGGCCACCGGCGTCTGCGGATTATAGATCTGTCCGAGCAGGGCCACCAACCGCTGGTCGACCCAGTGCTCGGCCTGACGCTTGCTTTCAACGGCTGCATCTATAATTACGCGGAACTGCGCGGCGAGCTGGAAGCGGCCGGCCACCGGTTCTTCTCGCACTCCGATACCGAAGTGATCGCCAAGGCCTACGCGACGTGGGGCACAGCCTGCGTCGAGCGCTTCAACGGAATGTTCGCCTTCGCCATAACCGAGCATGCTAGCGGAAGGCTCGTTTTGGCGCGCGACCGCCTCGGCATCAAACCGTTCTATCTTGCTCCGATCCGCGGCGGCAAGGGCCTGCGTTTCGCATCGTCACTGCCGGCGTTGACGGCGGTCGGTGACCTCGACACAAGCGTCGATCCCATTGCATTGCATCATTACATGAGCTGGCACGCGGTCGTGCCGGCGCCGTTCACAATGGTCAAAGGTGTCCGTAAACTGCCCCCGGCGACGATCGCGGTTATCGAGGCGGACGGCCGGCGCACGGACACTGTCTATTGGGATCCTCCGTTTTCGCGCCAACCCGGCGACGCTGCGCTCAGCGCGGCCGACTGGGAGGATGCTGTGCACGACGCACTGCGCATGGCGGTAAAGCGACGTATGGTGGCTGATGTACCGGTAGGCGTACTGCTATCGGGCGGTGTCGATTCAAGCCTAATTGTCGGTCTACTCGCCGAGGCGGGACAGGAGGGCCTCAACACATTCTCCGTGGGTTTCGATGCCGTCGATGATGACGAAGGTGATGAATTTCGCTACTCCGACCTTATCGCCGAGCGCTTCGCCACGCGGCACCACAAGATCCCGGTCAGCTCGGAACGTATGATGTCGGCGATGCCCGACGTTATCGCCGCCATGTCGGAGCCGATGGTCAGCCATGACAACGTCGGCTTCTTTCTGCTGTCGGAAGAGGTTTCCAAGCACGTCAAGGTGGTCCAATCAGGCCAGGGCGCGGACGAGATATTTGCCGGCTATCACTGGTATCCGCCGCTGTCCCATACCAATGACGCGGCTGAAGATTACACCAAGGCATTCTTTGATCGCGATCAGAACGAATATCGCGAGGCGGTCTCACCCGGCTACCATGGCGAAGACCACAGCCGCCAATTTGTCGAGGCCCACTTCGCCACGCCGGGCGCGGACACACCGGTGGATCGCGCGTTGCGTCTTGATAGCCGCATTATGTTGACCGACGACCCAGTGAAGCGAGTCGACAACATGACGATGGCCTGGGGACTGGAAGCCCGTGTCCCTTTCCTCGACCACGAGCTCGTCGAGTTGGCCGCGCGTATCCCGCCGGATCTGAAACTCGCCGACGGGGGCAAGGGAGTTTTGAAGGCGGTCGCGCGAAAGGTAATCCCGAGCGAAGTAATCGACCGGCCGAAGGGGTATTTCCCAGTGCCGGCTCTGAAATACCTTGAAGGCACCGTTCTGGAATGGGTGCGTGATGCGCTGACCAATCGTGCCGCCCGTGAGCGCGGCCTATTTAATACCGGCTATCTGGACACTCTACTGGCCGACCCGAAGGGCCACATAACGCCACTGCGCGGCTCAAAGCTCTGGCAAGTCGCGCTGCTTGAACTCTGGTTACAACGTCACTGTCCCTGAACAAGGGCATAAATTGATCGTTACAGCGCATCGCCTGCTCAACAAGACGGCACCATGGAGGTGACAATGAGCACAGGACGAACAGCCCTCGAACCGGGCGATCTGACAGAAATGGCCTCGCTCAAGCATTGGGGCGATCTGCCGGACAGAGCACGTGCTGCCCACCTCCGCGAAGGTGTTGCGATCGATTGCGGCTGGGGGCGGCTGCTGTTCGGCCAAACTTTTTCCGACGCGGATGATCTCGCCGACGCACTGCAGCGCGAACACGATGGCCAGCGCGACGTCGCGCTCTACGTTCGTGATCCTCATGTCGTGCTGTCGCGGGCTCCGCACGCCTTGTTCCTGGATCCGTCACATACGTTCCGTCTCAATCTCGAGGCTAACGATCTCGGCATTCCGATTAAGAACGGCGTCGAGATCCGTGAGGCGCACGCCGACGATCAAACCGCCGTCAATACGATCTACCTGGCGCGCAACATGGTGCCGCTGTCTGATGGATACATCGCCGCCAAGGAAGGTGATCCAGCAGTCACGATCTTAGTGGCTCAAGAGCGGGCAAGTCGGGCGATCCTCGGCGTAGTGATGGGCGTCGACCACAAGGCTGCTTTTGCCGATCCCGACAATGGAGCCAGCCTGTGGGCGCTGGCCGTCGACACCCAGGCCAAGCTGCCGGGTGTAGGACGCAAGCTGGTGGAGGCGTTGGCGCGCCACTTCCAAAAGAACCGACGCAGCTTCATGGACCTATCGGTGATTCACGATAACCGAGAGGCGATCGCGTTATACAATAAGCTCGGCTTCGCCCAGATCCCGGTTTACTGCGTCAAGAAGAAGAACCCCGTAAATGAAAAGCTCTATATTGGGCCGACTTCCGAGGAGACGCTCAATCCGTACGCCCAGATTATCGTCGACGAGGCACGGCGGCGGGGCGTCACCGTCGAGATCGAGGACCGGGTAGCTGGTGTTTTCAGCCTATCGCTTGGCGGGCGCTTGGTTTCTTGCCGCGAATCTCTTTCGGACCTAACAAGCGGCGTCGCGATGAGTCGTTGCGATGATAAGACACTCACACACCGCCTATTGGCTCGCGCCGGTCTTAGAGTTCCGGCGCAGGCAACCGTTGCGCGGGACGAAGACGCCCTCGACTTTCTCAGGACGCATACACGGATCGTGGTCAAACCGGCTCGCGGTGAGCAGGGCCGCGGCGTGTTCGTCGACCTAACATCGAAGAAGAAGGTCCTTGCAGCCCTCAAGCAGGCCGGCGCCGTTTCCGATCAGGTGCTGGTCGAGGAGTACGTTACCGGCCGCGACTTGCGAATTATCGTGATCGGCGGCGACGTGGTGGCTGCTGCCATCCGCAAACCGGCGGCGATCGTCGGCGACGGCGTCCACACCATCATCGAGCTGATCGACAAGCAGTCACGCCGCCGCGCCGCTGCCACACGGGGCGAGAGCATGATCCCATTGGACGAGGAAACCGAGCGCGCGGTCCTTGGCGCCAGCTATCAGTTGCTCGATGTGCTGCCGGCGGATACTGAGCTCGAGGTTCGAAAAACCGCCAATCTGCACACCGGCGGCACCATGCAAGACGTTACCGGGGAATTGCATCCAAAGCTCGCGCAAGCTGCCTGTGAGGCCGCGCGTGTCCTCAATATGCCGGTTGTCGGTCTGGATCTGATCGTCAAGGCGCCAAATAGAGCGCATTACCGTTTCATCGAAGCAAACGAGCGCCCAGGATTGGCGAACCACGAACCAGCCCCGACTGCTGAGAAATTCATTGATCTGCTATTCCCGGAAACGCGAACAAGTGGTAGTGGGCCCACCAATGTCTAAGACGGATAGACGGTGGGAATACATGAAGGATCTCGAGATCGATGCCGATTATCTGTGCCGTACTCTAAAAGACCTTCTTGAGATACCGAGCCCGACGGGGATGACCGATCAAGCCGTCGGCTATGTCTGCCACGAGCTAGATCGCCTCGGGATCCCGTTCGAGCTTACCCGTCTCGGTGCCATCCGGGCAGACCTCAAGGGCCTCCAGGCGACGCCAGACCGCGCCATCGTATCCCATGTCGACACACTCGGCGCCGTCATCAAGGGCTTTCATGCCGCCAATGATTGGCCGAAGCTGTCGCCCATCGGGCACTGGTCGGCGCGTTTCGCCGAAGGCGCCCGGGTTACAGTGTTTTCCGATGACGATGTGCGCACAACCGGAACCATTCTGCCGCTAAAGGCCTCCGGTCACACCTATGGTGACGAGATCGATACACAGCCAGCGGCCTGGTCCAACTTGGAGCTCAGGCTCGACGAGCGCGTGACTAGCGAGAATGACATCCGCGCACTGGGGATCCATGTGGGCGACATCGTCGCTGTACACGCAGAGCCCGTTTTTACGGACACCGGGTTCATCACGTCGCGACATCTGGACGACAAGGCAGGCGTTGCGGCCGTTCTTGCCGCGACCAAGGCCTTGCGCGATCACAGTGTGCCGCTGCCGATGGATTGCCATCTGCTGTTCACGATTTCCGAAGAAGTCGGCAGTGGCGCTTCGCACATTCTGCATGGCGACGTGGCCGAGATGGTGTCCGTCGACAACGGTACGATCGCTTCGGTTCAATACACCTGCGATTTCGGCGTCACGATTGCAATGCAGGACTCAACTGGGCCGTTTGACTGGCACCTCACGAGGAGCCTGCTCGGCCTTTGTAAACGCTTCGACATCGAGCACAGCCGAGACGTGTTCAACCACTACCGCAGCGATGCGGCCGCCGCTCTGGAAGCGGGCAACGACATTCGTACCGCGCTAGTCTGCTTCGGGCTCGATGCGTCTCACGGCTACGAGCGTGTTCATCTGGATTCCCTCGTCGCGCTAGCCCGCCTGCTAGTCCTTTACGCTCAAAGCCCGGCACTGTTTGCCCGCGACAGAGACCTGCTAGGTCCCGTCGGAGACTTACCGCCCGCTGAGGACGATGTTGCGTAAGACGTCCGCGCATTGATGGCCAAGCGCTGACGTCCGCCGCCGCAGTGCGCGCCGGGTCAAAAAGCAGAAACGTTCGCCGCGTCAGTGAGCCAGCTTCTCGCCCGAAATGTAGTTTTCGAGTTGTTCAATGATGAAGCTCTGATCGTCGATAATGCTCTTCACAAGGTCGCCGATGGATATGATCCCAATTACTTTGCCGCGCTCCAACACAGGCAAGTGGCGTACACGCTTGCGTGTCATCAGGTCCATGCATTCATCGACCGTCTGCTCCGGCCGAGCGCAGACCACAGAGCGACTCATAATCTCTCCGACGAGAGTGTGCGGCGAAGTTTTGCCCTTCAGGACGACGTTCCTGGCGTAATGCCGCTCGGTGATGATACCGACCAACTTCTCACCCTGCATGACCAGCAAGGAGCCAACGTCCTTTTCAGCCATGAGGCTTACGGCTTCATAGACAGTTTGCGTGTGCCGAACCGTCCAAACCTCGTGACCCTTAGCATCGATCAGTTGTTTTGCATTAAACACTTGGGGTACCTCCGCATTTTCGAACTCCCCCCATCAGCCTACAGCATCGCGACGCGGCCAATTCTCCAGCCACCGCGACTTCGGACCATGCGCAATCCTAGCGGAATAAGTTGGCAATGTCGCGAATATAAGAGCGACTAATTACGCCGCAAGCCCTATCGATACTGCTTTGATGAAGCTTGGGTAATTGGGGTTTCCCGAGCGGGAGGCCGCGTATTTCGTCGACCGAGATGGGATGAGATCGAAACGAAATCCTCAAACCGAAACTGAGAGATGACGCCAGTAGTGCCCAAATTGCGCTCGAAAAGCTGCTAAGCGAACGAGCCGGCTGCACCACGGCTCGTCCTTAACCTTGTTGTCGCGAAGCACGGCTTCGTTTCAGCTCGCGTTTACCGTAAGCTTTTAAGCAAGACGGGCGTAACGGAGTACGATCATGGACATCTCGAAGCCGGAGCGCATCGCGACAGCCCGGCAGCGTATGTTCGAGATCCTCGAGCACGGTCGCCGGCGCGATTTTGCCTCACGAATTATCGATGGCTTTCTCGTCGTCCTCGTCGTGACCAACGTTGCCGTTGTGATTGCGCAGTCCGTACCGGAGGTCGCTGCCGAATACGGCACGTCGCTTTACTTATTCGACCGACTCTGCGTCATCGTCTTCGCGATTGAATACGCGGCCCGGATATGGGTTGCGCCTGAGCATCCTATGCTGCGCGGAAATAGCCCCCTGATGGCCCGTCTCCGGTTTGCGGGGACGCCGTTAATGATCATCGACGCGCTGGCGTTGGTCCCCTGGCTTCTTGAGCTGCTGTTTCCGCAAAGCACCTTAGTCCCACTCACCCGGCTGGTTCGCCTTTTAAAGCTAGCGCGTTATTCCCCGGCTATCGCCACGATCGGGCGTGTCATCGTTTCCGAGCGACGAGCGCTGATGGCCTGCGTCATCATTCTGAGCGGCGTCCTGCTCACTGCCGCTGCGCTGATGCTGGCCATCGAAGGCCACAAGCAGCCGGGACGGTTAGGCGATATGTCGAAAACGATGTGGTGGGCTGCTGCAATGCTTGCCAAAATCGGCGGCGGGGAAACCGAGCCAGTGACGGCGCTGGGGCGCATCGTTTCAGCAATCACGGTGATGCTCGGGATCTTTTGTTTCGCTCTTCCCGTCGCCATCATTGGGCGTGGCTTCTATGAGGAGATACGACGACGAGATTTCGTGATCACGTTCGCCATGGTTGCCCGTGTGCCGCTTTTTTCAAAACTCGATGCGTCCGCGATCGCCGATCTCGTCAGCATCTTGAGGGCTCGCACGGTCACACCGGGCACGACACTCATGCGACAGGGAGATCGAGGCGACGCCATGTATTTCATCGCCAGCGGCAGCGTCGAAGTCTCAAGCCCGACCCTCTCCGTACACCTCTCGGAAGGAGACTTCTTCGGCGAAATGGCGCTTTTGTCTAAGGAACCGAGAGCAGCCACTGTAACGGCTGAGACCTCAGCCGATCTGCTGGTCCTGGAAGTCGATGACTTTCTTCGCCTGCTCGACCGGTTGCCGGCTTTCAAGGCACACATCGAGCAAGTCGCAATTGAGCGCCAACATGGCAAGCTGAAGGGTTCCTAAGCTCACTGTGCGAGCGTCTTTAGTGGCAGCGTTCTCAAATTCTGCAAACCGATCTCCCGCTGAACGCTAACGGCAGCTCAAAGAGGCAGCGCAGCGTGGCGAGGGCGGCGCGGACTCCACCCCACCTGATCACGAACATATTCCTTGATGGTGAGCGAAGCGTTGACCAGCGTAAACACGCTATAGATGCGGAGGTCGCGGATCATGAACGCGTTTTGGTCGCCATCGCGGCGGAGTTTCTTGTCGGCAACAGCGGCAGCAGCCGTGACCATGTTTGCTGCTCCTTACAGCCTTGCGGCAGGGGCTGGGGTCGACCGTCGCGCGCCAGCATGGGACATCAGCGAGTGGTTCAATTCGGACCCTGGCAACGTTGACTCGCTTCGCGGCAAGGTCATCGTCATCGACTTCTTTCAACTCTGGTGCCCGGGTTGCAACAAATTCTCTGGTCCTCTGCTGGCCCATTGGCAGCAAAAGTTCGCGAATAGCATTACAGATGGCCAGCTTATTTTGATGAAGATCCATACGGTCTTCGAGGGTCACAGCTACCAGACCGTCAGACGCTTGAAGAGCTATATCCGAGAGAAGAAGATCGATCTGCCTGTTGGCGTCGATCGACATACTGACGGCGAGCGCTTGCCGGAGACGATGCGCCGCTACCGAACCCGCGGCACGCCAGAAATCGCAATCATCGACCGCGACGGGATTATCCAGTTCCAGGAGTTCGGATACTTTGAGCCAGAACCGGTCGAGGCGATGATTCAATCGATGCTCGTGCGGACGCGCGCTTGAGTTTCTCGATGCCGTGAAGCACAACCTGACGCTTGTAGTGAAAGACGTAGGCGAGCAGATGCGGAGCGTATAACCCTCGGAAAGATCTAACGTCGAACAATGGTGCGGATACTCGACACCCAGCATTCTACCCTTGCGCAGATTCTTCTCACAATGGATAGAATCTGAGGAACACCACTCACAATTGGGATTCTTGTGATTTTCTGGTGGGCACTACTGGGATCGAACCAGTGACCCCTACCATGTCAAGGTAGTGCTCTACCGCTGAGCTAAGCGCCCTCTCCAGAAATTCCGACATCGGCCCGTGCATCCGTCGCGGTACGGGTCCACGCTCGAACGACCGAGAACATGGACGGGCAAACAAGAAGTAGTCGTTTACTCAAGCTGCCAGGAGAACGCAAGGACGTTGTTGGACGATTGGCAGCTGTACGTGCTCGGCTGCAGGCCACCCTATTGCTTGATCGCGATTGTTGGCGGTTGATCCTACTGAGAGGAACGCGCCGAGGTGATCTGCTGATCACTTTCGTCAATGATCGGAATCTTAAAATCCAAAAGAACCTGGTCGATGTCCCCTTGTCGCTTCTTGATAATTTCGTTCAATTCCCGCTTCCACTGGGTATCGGACTGACGCACACCCATAGTAATGCGGAACGCCATTGGCGGAGTTCGGCCCTCCTTCAACAGCGGCACGACGGTCATGTCGTCTTGACCGTTCTGGCTGGAGAAATAGCCGGCATTCGGCCCCCAGAGGATGCCGACATCGATGTTGCCGGAGCGAAGATCTTTAAGCATGTTCTCGGTTGGTGAAAAATAACGCCGATCAACAAACAGCTGGTATGGCTTGGCGTTGACCATCAACCCAACTCGGTTGAGTATCGTTGCCGGAGGCGTTCCGGCCACAACGCCAATGCGCTTGTCCCTCAGGCGATCATCCGACAACTCCGTGACGCCTTCGAGTTCACCGCCTTTTTTGTAAACGAGGGCATAAGCAGATCGATAATAGTGGTTCGTATTGAGCACCATCTCATCGCCTTGCGCGTAACCAATCACGATGTCGCAAGCCTTTGCGAACAGCGTGCGCCGAACGAATCCGGTGGCTTGAGGAAACCAAGTGTACTCGACCGGTATCCCGCCTAATTCGTCGGCGATGATATCAGCTATTTTGTTTTCAAAACCGGGCTTGTCGGGGTCGTCGCTTGAAAACGGCACATTGGCCGGATCGGCGCAGACGCGAAGGACGCGTCGATTAACCAGATCAGCAAGGGCCCCTTCGGCCGCCTCGGCGGCAACGCCGCCGAGAACGGTGAGTGCGAACGCTAGGGTGAACGCCGCACGTGAACTAGCCTTCAAAGCAAACATCTTCAGCCTCGCCAAGAGCCTTCGGCTTAGATTCTTTGCCCTTCGGGCGACCCCGTGGAATGACCTCGTCGGATCGGCCCTTCAAATACACGTATATGCCGTCGAGGTAGCACATTACGTTTTTGTTGTCGCCCAGAGCAGGCATGACGGAGTCGGCACCACCGGGCTGATGAACGATGCGACCGCTGGCCACAACCGCCACGAAGTCCTCATAGCTCATCGTTTTGAGTGAATCGGTCAAGGCCGGTGCATAGGTCGATCCGACACCCTCAGGCCCATGGCAAACGTGGCATTCAGAGTGGTAGCGCTGAAAACCACGATAGGTGAGAAAGTCGATTTTTCCGTTATCCTGCACGTGGTAGGTTGGCGCACCCGACTCGAGGAACCATTTACCTTCGTCGGGATCAAACTCGGCACCTTCTCCGGCGACAAGGGCGCCTTTGTCGGTCTTGACTGGACCTGCCCAAATAGTCGGTGCCGAAGATATCAGCATAACACCCGTAATCACCGCGGCTGCCGATAATAACTTGAAAGTCATCGCTACGCGTCTCCCTCCATCAGGATTTTTCTTAGCAAAGGCTTTTCTACGTTCCCACACACACAATTAGTGTCACAAAGCTTAATGTCCATGCCATGGCGCTTCTGATGACGCCTGATCATAGCTTGGCGGCTTCTTTTACAGCCAGGTACAACGTGCCTCAGCTCATCGCCGATGGCTAGCGCCTTGCGACAATTCAGTAATCAAACGCGGCGCAAAGATTTTCGGTTTAATCGGAAACGCTTTTGAGCAACGCCGGAATTTCTTATCGTCGCCGGGTCAAAAAAAAGGCCGGCGCAGGTCTCCCCGCGCCGGCCCTCTATTTATCGCGTTCCGCTTATGGCAGCGAGAAGACCGTCAGAGTTCCACCGAGAGCGGTGTAGTTCTTCAGGCCAGCGTAGCCACCAACAGCACCCAGACCATCGGTTGGGTTGGTCAGGCCAGCTGCTAGACCAATGCCGGCCCAGCCGCCAACACCCGAAAGGATGGAGACGTACTGTTTGCCTTTGTGCGCATAGGTCATGACGTTGCCGATGATACCGGATGGTGTACGGAACTTGTAGAGTTCCTCACCCGTCTTCTCGTCAACGGCTTTGAGGTAACCTTCCAGTGTGCCGTAGAAAACGATACCACCAGCAGTTGCCAAAGCACCCGACCATACCGAGAACGGCTCAGGCTTCGACCAAACGATCTCACCTTTACCAGCGTCCCAAGCGATGAAGTTACCCATGCCACCGTGGCTGTTTGGAGCTGGGAACATCGACAGCGTTGCACCAACATAGGGCTGGCCAGCTGTGTAGGACACGCGGAATGGTTCGTAGTCCATGCAGACGTGGTTGGTTGGGACATAGAACAGGCCGGTACGCGGCGAGAAGGAAGCAGGCTGCTGGTCCTTCGTGCCAAGAGCGGCCGGGCAGATGCCCTGTGTATTCACGTCTGGTCCGTTCTTCGCGGTCGAATATTTGTCGACGACGTAGGGACGGCCATAGTTCGGCTTGGACTTGTCGAACTCCACGCCAGTGGTCCAGTTGACGGTTGGGTCATACTTCTCGGCAACGAGAAGCTCACCGGTGACGCGGTCGAGCGTGTAGCCAAGACCGTTACGGTCGAAGTGGACAAGAACCTTACGCTTCTTACCCTTCACGTCGATGTCAGCGAGAAGCATCTCGTTGATACCGTCGTAGTCCCACTCGTCGAACGGGGTCATCTGGTAGACCCACTTAGCCATGCCGGTGTCGGCATCACGAGCCCAAATGGTCATCGACCACTTGTTGTCGCCCGGGCGCTGAGCCGGGTTCCATGTCGAGGGGTTGCCAGAACCGTAGAAGACGAGGTTGGTGTCCGGATCATAGGAGTACCATCCCCAGGTGGTGCCGCCACCGATCTTCCACTGATCACCCTGCCAGGTTTTCAGAGAGGAGTCCTTGCCGACCGGCTTGCCGAGCGCCATGGTCTTCTCAGGATCCATAAGCATGTGATCGTCTGGGCCTGCCGAGTGACCGCGCCAGACTTGCTTACCGGTGTTCATGTCGTACGCGGTGACATGACCGAGAACGCCAAATTCACCACCGGAGATACCGACGATAACCTTGTCGTTTACGGGAAGAACCGTCGCCGTATTGGTTTCACCGCGCTTAGGATCGCCGTTCTTGACCTTCCAGATTTCCTTACCGGTCTTGCCGTCGAGAGCGACAACAGTCGTATCGGCCTGGTGGAGGAAGATCTTGCCATCAGCGTACGCGAGACCGCGGTTTACGGTATCGCAGCACATCACTGGGATAACCGAAGGATCTTGCTTCGGCTCATACTTCCAGAGAATGCGGCCCGGCTCGTTCAGGTCGAGCGCGAATACATTGTTGGGGAACGGTGTGTGCAGATACATGGTGTCGCCGATAACGAGAGGCGAACCTTCGTGACCGCGCAGAACACCTGTCGAGAACGTCCAAGCGACTTTGAGGTCCTTGACGTTGCCGGCGTTGATCTGATCGAGCTTGGAATACCGTTGGTTTGTGTAGTCACCAGTTTGTAGGACCCACTGGTCCGCATTCGAAGTCTGCTTCATGACGTCTTTGTTGGCCATGGCTGGCGAAACAACGACGGCAGCTAGCAGCGCACCTGTCAGTGCACTTTTGCGCATTGCGCTTCCTCCTTGTGAGATCTTGCCACGCTTGCAAGAGACAACAACGCCAGCGTGTCACAGTCCTTAGGCTCGCCGGCTTACGAACCGATCTTCTCGAACCACGAACTTTCGATGCGAACGCTCGGTTTTCATCCGAGCGCCTGAAGTCGTTTGCTGTCTGACCGAAAGTTTGCACTTTTTGTCGCGGTCCGCAAGACCACATGAAGAATCTACAGCCAAAATCGGGAAAAAATCCAAATCCAATGAGGCTGGCTTTCGGGGCATACATGAACGTCATGAAAAAGCACGCGTAGCAAACGGAGCGTTCGCAGGCGGTCATATAGAGAGAAGCGCGCACCATAAAGTGGTATCCGCCTCTTCTGTTGGAGTTGTAACGCTTTGAAAAAGAATAATCTTCCCATAGCTCCGCCGGCAGAACTATTAACGCGGCGAGCAGCCTGCAAATCACTTGGGCTGCTGGCTGGCGCACTGAGCCTGCCGCCGATGATCGCGAGCCGAGCCCGAGCTGAACATCCGCGCGCCGAACTCCAAAAAATTGCCGACGGCATCTTCGTACACGTGGGACGGCACGAACTTCCCAATTCAAATAACCATGGCGATACTTCAAATGCCGGCTTCATCATCGGTGACGAAGCCGTTGCCGTGATCGATACCGGCGGCAGCTATCTCGCCGGCACTGCGCTCCGAGACGCCATCGCGGCAACGACTTCGAAGCCCATCCGCTATGTGATCAACACCCACATGCACCCCGATCATGTGCTGGGGAACAGCGCCTTCAAGGCAGACCAGCCGCGCTTCATCGCGCACGGAAAAATGGGGCGTGCCCTGCAAGCGCGTGGCGCCCGTTATCTGAAAACGGCGCAAGACGCCATGGGGCAAGAAGCTTTCCGCGGCACCGAGATCGTACTGCCGACGGAAGGCGTCTCGGACGTGACGATCCTCGACCTAGGTGGACGTAAGCTCAAACTGGTTGCGATGCCGACCGCACACACGGACAACGATCTCGTCGTCATCGACGAGAATACGCAAACCGCTTTCGTTGGTGACTTGGTCTTTTCTGGTCATGTCCCAGCACTCGACG
>DAOUZE010000052.1 GCA_030665765.1 Filomicrobium sp. | reverse complement strand
CTGAGTCGTTCGAGCCGCGTAGTTTGGCTCTCCCTGTATCGCGTAGTCGCGTTGAGTTTTGTCAGCGTCGTAACGGTGAGTGGCGTTTCCCCATGAGAAGTGTCCTGTTGAGTGGCGTAGTTCCAGCGTCTGAGTTGCAGTTGCGTGAGTTGGCACCAGGTGTGTCGACAACGGGTAGTACCGCGTCTGAGTTCCTTGAGTTGCGTTTGCGTAATCGTGCCGCGTTTGTATCGAGTTCCTCGCCCAAGAACAGGTTACCCGCACTGTTCGAGGAGTCGAGGAGGTTTGCCCGTCGGATCAAATCCATGCGTATCGGTGAGCAGATTAATACCCCAGTCGTTTCTGCAGCGTGTCGTGCGTCGTAAGCGGTTGCTGGATCTCCCCCCGCGGAATCTGGCGTTAGAGAGGTTGCTGCGGCCAGCGTGGCTGTGCGGTGCCAAAGAGCGCCGGTCGTGGTTCACGTACTAGGTAAGTTAAAGAGGTGTATGGTGAATAGTTGTGAGGCGACATGGCGACCGATTAATGACGTCGTCGATTTGGTGCTGAGCGGCGTTAGCGTTCAGAAGTAGCCGCGTTTTGGTTGAGTATTGTTTGCGTTAAGCCCTTAGCCCTACTGTGAAATTTCAGATGCGGCACCTGTGAGCGCAAAAGCCTGGGTCTGCACGGAATGGCAGGTGCGTCGAGCGCGAGAGCGTACTGCTCGATCGAAGTGCTGTGTATCCCGGTTGCGCGTTACAGCACACCTTGTTCCTCGCACCTGCCGCTGTTCACTGGGCCGCTGAAGTAGATGGAGCACAGAGAAATGCAGATGTCCCCGGAGTACGTCGATACAATGCAATGGCACCAGACGCTCGGATATGCCCGACAGGTCTGCGCGCGGGTATTTCGCGATGGCGGCGCACCGGCTGATGCGTTGGGGGCTTTCGGCCTGGCGCGTTACGCTGAAAAGGCTGACGGAGATTGGAGTAAGGCGGTCGAGATCATCGCAGAGGCGATGTGCGCGCCGGCTTCGAAACGGGCCGCGTAGAGATCGCGAAAAAAGGGCGCCAAGTGGCGCCCTTTTTGTTTGTTAGGTTTCCGCCAACCGTTACGGTTCGAGCTCGGTATCCCAATACAGGTAGTCGAGCCAGCTATCGTGCAGGTAATTGGGTGGAAACAGGCGTCCGTTCCGGTGCAATTCAAAAACCGTCGGCCGGTAGGGCGTCTGCCTCGGCAACATCCCCGCTACCACGGGCATATCGCCACCCTTTGCGAGATTGCACGGCGAGCACGCGGCCACGACGTTGTCCCAACGCGTAAGCCCGCCGCGTGAGCGGGGGGTCACATGGTCGAACGTCAAGTCGTCTTGAGCTCCGCAATACTGACAAGAAAATCGGTCGCGGAGAAATACGTTAAATCGCGTGAATGCCGGAAACAGTGCTGGTTTGACGTAGGTCTTGAGTGAGACCACGCTGGGTAACCGCATTTTGAAAGTCGGGCTGGAAACGAGGCGGTCGTACTCAGAAACGATGTTAACGCGGTCGAGAAAGACCGCCTTCACCGCATCCTGCCAGCTCCAGAGCGAAAGCGGATAATAACTCAAGGGCCGGAAGTCGGCGTTGAGAACCAGGGCCGGAGAATTGTCCAGCATTACAGCAGAACGCTCCACGTTCGTGCCTCCTGTTGGGTTCTTTCAAGAATCGGTCCGCGCCACCAGACCACGGTTCGGATACTAGACATGCATGTCAGATCTGTGAAGCTCCGCCAAGCGACATCCCACGTCCAGTGGAAGGATTGCACTCCGTGGGTTGCGGTGTGACGGGAGGGACACGAGCCATGCATCTCGGATCGATTGGAAAATGGTGCGAGAGTGTGAGTTTTACAAGGTTTTGGTAGGTCTTGGCGGCTGGCCGGGGCGAACCTCGCGCCGGTTAAACTTGGTTGGTTCTCGCGTTCGCGTAGTAGGACCACAGAAGCCGTGCTGCAACACCGCGCCAAGGTTTCCAACGTTCGGCGAACGCCAAAAGCTCATTCGGACTTGGCCGTGATTCGCATTGCATTGCGATCCGGAGGGCCTCCTGCAGGGCCAAGTCGCCGGGGGCAAATGCGTCCTGTGCGCCGAGACAGAACACATGGTAGATATCCGCCGACCAGGGGCCAATGCCAGGAAGAGCGGTTAGTCTTTCGCGCAATTCAATCCCGTCGCAATGCTGGAGGGCGTCAAAATTGATCCGGCCATGGATTACCGAATCGGCGATGCCTTGAAGTGTTTTGATTTTTGGACGGGATACTCCATGTGCGCGCAGTTCGTCTTCGCTGAGGTCCAAAAGTGCGCTGGGTTCGAATGGGACGACGCCGTTAGAGAGGCGGGTCCAGATGGCGTCGGCGCTGGCGATGGAGAGTTGTTGTCCGACGACGATACGCGCCAAGCCGGTGAACCCGCCCTGGCGGCGGCGTAACGGTGGATCGCCGACGGTATCGTGTATCATTTGCATGTGCGGGCAGCCGCGTCGCAGAGCACGGCAGCCGCGGCGAATGTCTCTGGCCGCTTCAATCGTGCGCTTAGCGGGTGAATTCTTGCGACGTGCGGGCATTGGCCATCTGATCCTCTACTGGCTGCGGGCAGTAACTTGGTTTGCGAGATCTAACATCCCAACTGAGCCATCGGGAGAGTGCGTGACAATGAAAAGGGCGCAGTTAACGCCAGTGTTCAGGTTTGCGCCTAGCCCAAACGGTTTCCTGCATCTGGGGCATGCGGCTTCGGCGCTGATCAACAGTGCGTTGGCGCGGCGTTACGGCGCCCGGTTGTTGTTGCGCATTGAGGACATCGATAAAGGGCGCACAAGAGAAGCCTTCGTCGATGCAATCTTCGAGGACTTGGAATGGCTCGGCCTAACTTGGGAGCAGCCGGTTCTCCGGCAATCGCGGCGCCTTGAAACATACGCCGCCGCCGCCAAACGTCTCGCTGATCTCGGTTTTCTCTATCCTTGCTTTGCAAGCCGCGCGGAGATCAACGAGGCCGCCGTTCAATGTCAATCGCGTCTCGATCTGGACGGGGCTCCGATTTATCCGGGACTGCATCGTGATCTTTCAGCCGTGGACGTAGAACGGCGTATCTCGGCGGGCGAACCATTTTCTATGCGGCTCAACATGGAGCGTGCTGTGAAATGGGTGCGGGAGCGTACTGAGGGCGAGATCTCATATCAGGAGTTCGACGACGAGGATGGCCGGCAAGCGGTGGTTGTCGATCCCATGCGGTGGGGTGATGTTGTGCTCCAGCGCAAGGATGTGCCAACCAGCTATCATTTATCCGTTGTGGTCGACGATGGCGATCAGGAGGTTACGCACGTCGTCCGAGGTATGGATCTGAAGCCGGCAACGGCAATTCACCGGCTGCTTCAGGAGCTGCTCGGGTTCGCGGCGCCGGTTTATCATCATCACGCGCTCATTCGTGATGCCTTGGGGAACAAACTGTCCAAGAGCGATGCTGCGACCAGTTTGAGGAGCCTGCGTGAGGCTGGATGGTCGCCAGCTGATGTGATCGGGAGACTGGGCCTGGAGGGCCTGTCCGGTTAGCGCCGCCGTTCGTTTGCGTGGCAAGTATTTTTTCTAGCCGGCCCATAGATCCGCCACGACAGTGCGGTCTAGTGTTGGGGGATTGTGTTTTTTTCGTCATGGAGATCCGCTAGTGCGTGTCGCGGACCGCTCGTTCAATTCGGCCATTGGCGCCGCCATCATCTTCGCATTGACGTGGTCTATGTCCTGGAGCCTTCCTTTGCGGGCCGAGACTGCCGACGTGCAGCAGAGTTTCGCTATGGATCTTGTGGCGGCGGCTCGCCAGCAGCGGGCCGTTCTGGCAATTTATGACCCCAGTTATCGCCAGCTCGACTACCCGATGGGTGATGTTCCTTGGTACATCGGCGTCTGTACCGACGTCGTTATTCGCGCTTACCGGAAACTGGGTATTGATTTGCAGTCACTCGTGCATCAATCGAGGCTTGGTTCGGGTGACCGAAATATCGATCACCGGCGGGTGCGTGTGCTGAAGAAGTTTTTTGCCCGGAAAGGAAAGCGATTGAAGGTGAGCGACAACCCGGAGGATTATAAGCCGGGCGATCTCGTTACCTACCACCTGCCCAATGGGACTTTCTCAAAAACGCATATTGCGATCGTTTCCGACCGAAAAACCTCCGCCGGAGTGCCGCTTATCATTCACCAGATCGGCTATGGCGTGAGCGAGGAAGACTGGCTTTTCGGAAGCAAGATCACTGGCCACTTCCGCTACAAAGCGAAGCCCAATATCGAGGGCTGGAAGAAATAATTACTTCAATTTGAGGGGCTGGCAGTCGTTTTGACTTGGTTCCGCGGGCTCGTGACTTTGCCAGAGATGAATGTCCAGACTTGAGGAGGGGCATAAAGCGCTCGCCGCTATCACGCGGGCCGAATGCGGTGCCCTATTGTGTTTTTGTACTGGTCAATGGCCGCCAGTTTGAGCTTGCTGCTGATTGTGCACCAATCACGCCAATTCTGTTTCTTTAGTTTTCGTTTAAATTATTGCTAATCAATTTGTGCGAATTAGTTTATATTACGCTTGAAAGCGTTTGAGTCTTGAGCTGATCATTTCGTCGTGTTTTGTACGTTAGCGGCGTTGATTGGTGGATGAAGCGTCCGACCGGCTCTTGATGCAAGTGCTTGGAGCCGTTTCGCTTTCGCAAGGCGGGCTCATTCCCGTCTGACCTCTCAAGTGAAACGACCCAGCGTCCGTGAGTTTCAGCGAGTGCCCCTAATGGCAACGCGCGTTGAAATTTTTTCCTCGCACGCAGCTCGGCTGTTGGAGCGAAGGCGACGACGAAGGATTGTTCTGGTGAACCTCTACATGATCCCCGCTATTGGATTTGAGGGGGCTGTCATTCTCTCGGTTATTGCGATCGTGAGCTTGGGACTGGCTGGCTTTCGTTTCTCATTTGCAAATGAGCCGCGCGCGCCCGGAGAGCAACCGGCAGGACGCGCGCTGCCAACCCGCGTTGTTGCGCGGACCGGCACCGGGACGGCAAGCGGGGGCCAAAGCAATCGCGGCTTCATTTCTCAATTGATGCGCCTGATCTGGGAGAATTCTTCTTTTCCGTTGCGGTTGTTTCGGAGTACCCCGAAGGAGAAATCCGTCAACGAACTCGCTCCTCCGTGTGATCCAATTTCCCAGCTTGTGTCGCCAGAACCCGATTGTCCTCAGACACGCGGATCCAAAGTCGGTGCACGCGACGCTGACTGGTATGAGCGAATGGATACGCAGACACAATGGGACCGGGTGAGCCGTGTCGTCGAAGACGGCATTGAAAAGGCGAATGAGATTGAGACGCTGCATGAGGCTGCCGGCCGACAGCTCGACGCGGTCGATTATGCGTATGAGCGAATGTTGCTGGAATTGAGCAAAGTTTTGCCGGATGTGACTGAAAACAGGACTGTTTGCAGAGAAAATCGTGACGAGGCTTATGCGGAAGCCGCCGACTTGGATCAGATCGCAACTGAAATGTCGCAGGAATTGGCTGCTGCCTGTGAGCCAGCGAAGCGGACGTCGAAGAAGAAACGTGGGTCTCAGCAATCGGTGGCCGCCTGAGCGACCACCAATCTAGCAAACACCGCTATTTTACCGTGATTGTGATGACCTCACTCTCGACTGGGGACACGTGAGGGATGTGGTTGTGGTCGCCGAGCAAGAGCTGCAGAGTGTGCTTGCCGGGCGCCAACTCGATCGTGGTTTCTGTCTGACCGCCGCCAAAGTGCTTGTGATTGTCGTCCGCTGGCACGGGCGCGGTGTAGTCCTCCAACTTGGTGTCGATGAGCAAATGGTGATGACCGGTCTTGGCATTCTCAACTCCAGCCGGCGCCACTCCCATGCCTGACAGGCCAAAACGGACCGTCACGGGCCCTGAGACTACGGCTCCGTCTGCTGGTTCGATGAAGTAAACCTTCGCGCCTTCTGGAGCAGCAGTTTGGGCGATGGCCGAGCCAGTCATGATCAAAAGTGCCAGGGCAGCCAATAGTAGCTTTCTCATAACAGCGTTTCCTCTGTTTCAGATCGAAAGTATTGTTGTTTGAAGTGCATGAGTCTCTGCGCCGGTATGAGATGAAACAACTCAACACAGCGGGCGCAGCCTTATCACTGTATCAGTTTTCAACGATCGAAGAACGAGATGCGCGAACGTCTAGATCAGGTTCTTGTCCGGCGTGGTCTTGCCAAGTCTCGCTCGCGGGCCCGCGACTTGGTGCTGCGTGGCGCTGTTCGTGCCGACGGTATGATCGCGGAAAAACCGGGGCAACTCGTCGAGCTCGATGTTCCGCTGCATGTCGATGCCGAGGCGAACGCCCATGTCGCACGCAGCGGAGCCAAGCTCGTGGCCGGCCTCAGAGAGTTTGCGTTTTCGGCCAAGGGGCGAATGGCGCTGGACGTTGGAGCGTCAACCGGTGGGTTTACGCAGGTGTTGCTGGAGAGCGGCGCGGCTCGTGTGTATGCGGTGGATGTCGGGCAGGGGCAGCTCGATGCCGCCATGAAAGCCGATCGCCGAGTTATTTCGCTTGAAGGACATGATGTTCGGCGGTTATCGGTTGCGGAGGTTCCCGATCGAGTGACTGCCATTGTGCTCGATGTCAGCTTTATTTCGCTGGCGCAGGTTTTGCCGGCTGCCTTGTCTTTTGCAACGGGGGGTTGCTGGTTGGTTGGCTTGATCAAGCCGCAGTTTGAAGTCGGACGCGAGGCGCTCGGAAAGCGAGGGATTGTGCGTGACGAAGCGGCGGTCACGGAGTCTTTGATGCGGATACAGCACGTGCTAACGGAACGGGGCTGGCGGGTGCTAGGCACTTTGCCCTCTCCATTGCCGGGAAAAATGGGAAATGCAGAGTATCTAATCGGGGCGCAGCGGGATGCCTGAAAAGCGGCGATTGCAGATCGAGCGGCTCGGAGCGCAAGGGGACGGTGTCGCTGAGACGGATGCTGGTTCGGTATTTGTCGCGTTCGCGCTGCCTGGTGAGACAGTCGACGCTGTGGTCGAAGCCGAGCGAGGCCGGCTTGCTTCCGTTGTCGCGCCATCGCGGCAGCGCGTGCAACCCGTTTGTGAGCACTTTGGGCGCTGCGGAGGGTGTGCACTGCAGCATTACGATGCGGAGGCTTACCGCAGCTGGAAGCGTGGGCTTGTCGCAACGGCCTTATCGATGCGCGGGATAGAGGCCGATGTGGCACCCCTTGTTGGTGTGGGGCTTGGATCGCGGCGGCGAGCAGCACTTACGGCGCGGCGGGAGGGCTCAGGCGTACGGATCGGTTTTCATGAGGCCGGCAGCAACGCGCTCGTCGACCTTCAAGTTTGTCACGTGCTGGCGCCTGAGATCGTGAAATTATTGCCAGGGTTGCGTGAGCTTCTGAAGCTACTCGTTGGATCGCCGTCGGAGGCCCGTTTACACGTGCTGCTGGCCGACAACGGGCTTGATGTCGACGTCTCTGGAAACTCCGCGAAACTCTCTCCCGGTGCACGCGCCGCGCTGGCGGAGGCGGCGACTGCACTCGGGTTGGTGCGGCTCAGTCTCGACGGCGATCCGCTCTTTCAATCGGGCGTGCCGCTGGTGCGAGCGGGAGCAGCGCAAATCGTACCGCCACCAGGGACGTTTCTGCAGGCTTCGGCCGAGGCAGAGGCGTTGATATCGAAGTTGGTCGTCGGCGCATTCGGCAAGCGCAGCCAGCGGGTCGCCGATCTTTTCTGCGGCGTCGGGGCGTTCAGTTTCGCGTTGGCGAGCAAGGCGAAAGTGCTGGCAATTGATAATGATCGATCGGCAATTGAGGCTCTCGAAGAGGCCAAGCGGCGGACGCAGGGCGTGCGAGCCATTGAGACGCGCCTGCGGGACCTGTTCCAGGAGCCGCTGGCGCGCAAAGAGCTTGAGCCGTTCGACCTTGTTTTATTCGATCCGCCGCGGGGCGGTGCCAAGGCCCAGGCTGAGATGCTGGCCAAGTCGAAGGTGGTGACCGTGGCGGCGGTATCATGTAATCCCGCGACGCTGGCGCGAGATCTGCGCATCATGATCGATGGGGGATATAGGCTCGAAAGCGTGACGCCGATCGACCAGTTTCTATTTACGCATCATGTGGAAGTTGTTGCGGTGTTGCGGCGGTAAGGTCCTCAAACTTCCAGGAGCGTATTCAAATAGGACGGGACGAGTTCGGTTGCCGCTCCCTGATGGCGTTCGGCGAAATAGCTTGCCGTGTCCGAGGGCTCAAGGTTGAGCTCGACGGTATGGGCGCCGGCTTCGATGGCGCCGGCAACAAAGCCCGCTGCAGGATAGACATTGCCGCTGGTGCCAATCGAGATGAACAGGTTGCAGGCGGCAAGTGCAGCTGCGATGCGGTCCATCTCGTAGGGGATTTCGCCGAACCAGACGACATTGGGGCGAAGGCCGCCCACCAGTTCGCATTCCGGGCAGACGAGTTCGGCTGCGAGATCTTCCCTCCAAGGCTGGCGGGCATCGCAATTGGTGCACAAGCTCGTGGCCATCTCCCCGTGCATATGAATGAGGTTTGTCGTGCCGGCCGCCTCGTGCAAGCCGTCGATGTTTTGCGTGACGACAAGCACTTCGCCGGGATGCTGTCTTTGAAGCTGGGCCAGTGCATAATGCGCGGCGTTGGGTTTCGCCTTGCTGCCCTCGCGGCGGCGCATGTTGTAGAATTCATAGACCAGACTGGGATTTCGCGCGAAGCCTTCCGGAGTCGCCACGTCACGGTAATCGTACCGAGCCCAAATGCCGTCCTTGTCGCGGAACGTAGCGAGACCAGATTCCGCAGATAGACCGGCACCGGTCAAAACTACGATTTTGTCGTATCGTGGCATTCTGATGTGGTCTCCGTTTGGGTGCGGTTGAGATGTTAGCAATCGCACAAACGCGAACCGCTGAATAGATTTTGCCTCGGGAGAAGCAGCTGTATCGGAATGTTAATGCGGTGAGCTGCCGTTTTTGTCGAAGGAGTTGCACAAAGCCATGGCTGATCAGATGGGAATGACCCTCCAGCTAGCAAGCAATGTTGCTCGGATGACGTGGTACAGCGGCATCAATTGGGTTGTGCAACGGCAATCGAGACGGATCACCATTCCGGCTGGCTTTACGCCAACAGGGCCGGTTCCGGCTCGCAACGAACTGCTGGCGGATGTGCGTGAACTATTGCGGGCAGATGCCGAGGCCGTGAGAGAAGGGCTCTATCCCCCCGGCAATGAGGAGACGGCGAACCCGCTGGAGCACTTGCGGCGTTTGCGGGACATGTTTCAGGACCTCCCGGATCTCGTCAGCCGCCGCAAGGAACGAGACGCGACAAGCGTTCAAGACGTCGTCGATGGCGATCTGCCGGATTACTTCACGCAGGATTTCCACTTCCAGACCGGCGGATATCTGACGGAAGGTTCTGCACGACTCTACGATGTGCAAGTCGAGACGCTTTTTTACGGGGCGGCGGCGGCCATGCGGCGCGCGGGTCTACGCTCGATCGCTCAATTTATGCAGGGCAAGGATCAGCGTCACGTTTCGTGGGTTGATGTTGCCTGCGGGACCGGGCGGTTCCTGAGAGATGTGCGGCTTGCCTACCCGGCAATGCAACTGACGGGGCTCGATTTGAGTGGCACGTACTTGGAGGAAGCAGAGCGCCACATGGGGCGTCTGAGGCCGGTTCAGTGGCTGAAGGCCAATGCGGAAGCAATGCCTTTGGAGGACTCCAGTCAGGACATTGTAACTTGCGTGTTTCTATTTCACGAGTTGCCGCCGGAAGTGCGCCGCATCGTCACCAGAGATATTGCCCGCATCTTGAAGCCAGGTGGGCTTTTCGTGTTCACCGATAGTCTCCAAATGGGAGATAAACCCAGTTGGGACGGGCTCCTGGAGGCTTTTCCGGTGCGTTTTCACGAACCCTATTACCGAAGCTATGCGATTGACGACCTTGATGGAATGTTCACCGCTGAGGGGCTTGAGGCCGAAGGGAAAGAACTGGCGTTCCTGTCGAAAGTGATGGTCCGGCGTAAGAATGCTTAGGCCGAGCCAACTGTGCTTTGCTAAAGCCAAAGGCGTTTCGTGCGTCGTCGGTTGTGCAAGGGGGCAACGCTTCTGCGGTGCCCCTTCGAGCGCCGGGCGCCCCACCACCATTTGCGCGGTTGACGGCAAATGGGTTGAAGCCTCATCAACGCAGTGAAGACGGAATCTCGGTAGTGTGATCAAGGCGAAGGGCCGCTCCTGCTGGAGGTGGGGCTGCCATCGTGTAGCGCCGCGCATGCGCGACGATTTCCGGTTACACTTCGGGTTTAATGTCTTGACGCTGCTGCAAATGGGAAAGAACGCAGGCTGGAGCGACAGTGGCCGAGTACTGGGAGTACCTGAGGAAATGGACAAGAAACTGGCTGCTGCGGCCCTTGACTACCACCGATATCCGAGACCGGGGAAAATCTCGGTCATGCCCATCAAGGGGCTGACCAACCAGTTAGATCTGTCACTTGCATATTCGCCTGGGGTTGCCACTGCGTGCATGGCGATCCATGCAGATGCAGGTGAGGCGGCAACGCTGACCGTGCGGCAGAACCTCGTCGGAGTCGTTTCCAACGGAACCGCCGTTCTCGGCCTTGGCAATATTGGACCCCTTGCCAGCAAGCCGGTAATGGAGGGCAAGGCGTGTCTGTTTAAGAAATTCGCCGGCATCGACGTCTTTGATATTGAAGTCGCCGAGACCGACCCCGACAAGCTTATCGAAATCATCGCCGCGCTCGAACCCACCTTCGGCGGTATCAACCTGGAAGACATCAAGGCGCCGGAGTGTTTTATCATCGAGCGAGTGCTACGCGAGCGCATGGGCATTCCGGTATTTCACGATGATCAGCATGGCACAGCGATTATCGTGGCTGCAGCTATCACCAACGCGTTGAAGCTCGTTGGCAAGGATATATCGCAAGTGAAGCTTGCTGGTTCGGGGGCGGGTGCGGCGGCGCTCGCTTGCCTTGACCTGCTCGTCAACCTTGGCCTCAAGCGTGAAAACATCACCATCTCGGACATCGCCGGTGTCGTCTATCAGGGACGGACCGAGCTAATGGACGAATACAAGGACCGCTTCGCCCAAGATACTGATAAGCGGACGCTGACGGAGATCCTCGAAGGGGCCGATATCTTCCTGGGTCTTTCGGCTGGCGGCTTGCTCAAGCCGGAAATGCTGGCGAGCATGGCCAACAAGCCCATTGTCATGGCGCTGGCCAATCCCGACCCTGAGATCCTGCCAGAAATCGCCAAGCAAGCCCGTCCCGATGCGCTCGTGTGCACAGGCCGTTCAGATTATCCAAACCAGGTCAACAACGTTCTCTGTTTCCCCTTCATCTTTCGCGGCGCTTTGGATGTCGGTGCCAGCGGTATTACCGAGGAGATGAAGGTAGCGGCCGTCTCCGCCATCGCCGGGCTTGCGCAAGCGGAGGCATCCGATGTCGTCGCCCAGGCCTACGGGAACCAGCCGTCGAGCTTTGGACCGGAGTATCTCATCCCGACGCCGTTCGACCCGCGTCTCATTGAACGCATCGCTCCTGCAGTCGCCCAGGCGGCGATGGACTCAGGTGTTGCCACACGTCCGATCCCAGACATGGACGCCTACCGTCAGAGCCTCGGACGCCACGTCTACAAGTCGGGCCCAGTCATGAAGCCGGTGTTCGATACAGCGAAGCGGCGGCGGATGCGGGTGATATTTGCCGAAGGCGAAGACGAGCGTACGCTGCGGGCGGCGCAATTGAGCGTCGATGAGGGCATCGCCTATCCTGTGCTTGTGGGCCGCGACTACGCTATTAAAGAGCGCATCCGGTCGCTTGGTCTGCGCATCGAACAGGGTCAGGACTTCGAGATCGTGCAGGGGGTTTCGCACCACCAGCACCGCGACTTGGAACTCGAGTACTACGACCTGATGTCCCGGCGCGGCGTCACAATGGCGATGGCCAAGGAGGAGATGCGCGCGCGGCCAACGCTGATCGCGGCGATGCATGTCCGCCGAGGTTACGCCGATGCCATGTTGTGCGGTTTGCGCGGCACCTACGATGAACACTTGACTTACGTACGCAGGGCAATCGGCCAGCGGCCCGCCGCCAATACCCTTGCGGCCATGAACATGCTGATGCTACCGGACCGGCAGCTGTTTGTTTGCGACACGTACGTCAATCACCATCCGACGATCGATCAGATCGTCGATATGACACTACTGGCTGCTGAGGAAGTCAGGCGTTTCGGGGTGATCCCCTCGGTTGCCCTGCTATCGCATTCAAGCTTTGGAAGTTCGGAAGCTTATGAAGCCCGCACCATGAGTGAGGCCGTAAACGCGATTGTTGCTCGTGCTCCAGATCTCGAGATCGACGGCGAAATGACTGCCGATGCCGCCTTGAGCAAACCGATCCTCGATGAGGTTTTACCGGGGACACGACTGAAGTCCGAGGCCAATCTTCTCATAATGCCTTCGGTTGATGCGGCAAACATCGCCTATAATCTGCTGAAGATGACATCGAGTAATGGTATCACCGTGGGGCCGATGCTATTGGGCGCGGCACGGCCGGCACACATCATGGAGCCGACGGCAACCGTGCGCCGCATCCTCAATATGACGGCATTGGCGGCCGCTGAGGCCGCCAACTGGAGCAGCACCTGAGATCCGAACTCGGGTTTGTTGCAAGTGCAGACGTCAGCTTTTGCGTTCGCAGGTGTTCGCGCCGATCAGTACGTAGGCCGGGCAAAAACGGACGAGCCCGGTGAGGATCATGATCACGCCGATCGCGGGGATGCCGTAGAGCGCAATCGGGTTGCTCCACAACTCGAGACTGGTGATAAGGGGAAGTGCAATCAGCAGTGCACCGAGGCTCAAACGCAGCAGGCGATCGGCGGTCCCGACATTGGCGGATTTGAACATCTTGCTCTCCTGTTGGAGTCTACATTCACGCATTCAGAAATATTCATATTTCTGAATGCGTGAATGTAATAGCCGGCCTTGCCGCAATGATCAAGCCAAAAACCGATTTGGAGATAGCCTTGGCGCACCGCGTGAAACCACCCATTCAGGGGGCTTTCGAGGAGCAACAGGCGGCGGTCATCAGATTGCTTGCCGACCCCAAGACGCACGGTGTCGAGTTCGTGCATCGTATCGACACGCCCATATCGCACGTTTTTATTGCGGGCTCGCGGACCTACAAGCTGAAGCGGGCAGTGAAGCGCAATTTCGTCGATTACTCGACGCTGGAAAAACGCAAGACGATGTGCGAACGGGAAATCGATGTCAACATCGTCTATGCGCCGCAGATCTATAAAGGCGTCGTGCCGATTGTGCGCACGGTCAAGGGTTTGCAACTTGGCGGCCAAGGTGAAGCCGTCGACTACGCCGTTGAGATGTCTACGTTCGACCCGGAGCAGGCATTCGACCGGCTGGCGAACGCAGGGGCGTTGGACGTGGTTCATATCCGGCGGCTAGCGGACACCGTCGCACGGCTGCATACGGCGGCTCCGATGATGCGCCGCTATGGCGGTTCCGGAGAGGTTGGCGAGACGATCGAGCAGGTTGCTGGAGCCATTGCCGAGGCGCCGGCTGGCTCCAGACTGGCCAAGGAAGTTGCCGCTTGGCAGGCCGCTGCCGAGCCGGCTCTTGCCGCTTTGGCCCGGCAGATTGATACCCGAAAGCGGCACGGCTTTGTGCGTCGCTGCCATGGCGATCTGCATCTTGGCAATATCTGCCTGTTCAACGGCGTGCCGACACTGTTCGATGCAATTGAATTCAGCGAAAGAATCGCGTCCATCGACATCCTGTACGATCTGGCGTTCGCGGTGATGGACCTGCTGCACCGGGGGATGCTGGCGCACGCAAATGTGCTCGTCAGCCGATACCTCAACGTCACGCGAGATTATTCCGGCTTGGCACTGTTGCCGCTGTTCGTCTCGTTGCGCGCCAGCGTGCGCGCCATGGTCGCCGCGTCGAATGACGACACTGATATCGGTTGGCAGGAGGCTCGTGCGCGTCTTGAGTTTGCGACAAACTGCTTGGACCTGCGGCCAAGACCGCACTTGATCGCCATTGGCGGCCTGTCGGGCTCTGGCAAGTCAACGCTGGCTCAAGCCATCGCGCCGGAATTGCCGGGGCTGTGCGGTGCTGTGGCGATCCGCTCCGATGTGTGCCGAAAGCGGTTGTTTAAGACGTCGCCGGAAGAGCCGCTGGCGTTGGATGCCTACACGCCGGAGGTCAGCACCCGCGTTTACAGGATTATGCAAAAAGATGCGGCACGCGCTCTGAGGGCCGGGGTTTCAGTAATTCTAGATGCAACATTTATCGATGGCGATGAGGGGCGCAGTATTGAACGGATCGCGGAGAGTGCGGGGGCTGACTTCAGCGGTTTCTGGTTGTCGCTTGATCTTGACGTGCTGCAGGCGCGGATAGGCATGCGTGGTGCCGACGCTTCCGATGCAACACCAGCTGTCGCTGCTGCTCAACGGAAGCGCGTGACCGTCAGCCCAGCATGGACAGTGTTGGACGCTGTCGGGACGCCGGAAGAGGTTGCCAAGAAAGCTCTTGAAGTTCTTTCAGTGCAGGTCCGGGCGTCGACCTAGCTTGCCGAGTTCTCCGCGCTCGACGTCCCGGTGTCCATTCGGAAGCGGACGAGTTCAAGGTCTTCCTGATTGGTGCTTTCCTTGAAGCCGAGGTTTCGACATAGAGTGAGCATGCCGCCGTTCCAGCGCAGCACGTCGCCATAAAGCGTGCCAATGCCTTCCTTGCGGGCGTACTCGATAAGCGTCTGCATGAGTGTCCAGCCGATACCCCGACCCTGCAGATCGCTGCGTACGACAACAGCGAATTCCGCCTCAGTGTAATCGGGATTGGAAGCCAAGCGCGAGACGCCGAAAAGATCCCCGCTTGATACATCGATGGCCACAAACGCCATGGCCCGCGCATAATCGATCTGCGTGAATCTTGCGATCTGTTCGTGGCTTGGATTCATCATGCTCGCCGCGAAGAACCGTAGGCGCAGGTCTTGCTGGGTGATCTTGCTGAGAAACTTGCCGTAGAGCTTTTCGTCCTGAGGAAGAATGGGGCGGATTCTCAGCGCCGTTGACTTGACCTCAACGGTACGATCCCAGGCCGAAGGGTAGGGCCGAAGCGCAAATCGTGGATTGCCCCCGGGTGCGGCCGCTTCGGCTTTTTTTACGGCGATTCTCGCGTCGAGCGCCACGACGCCAGTTTCATCGGCGAGCAGCGGGTTGATGTCGAGTTCTCGGATCTCGGGCATGTCGGCGGCTAGTTGCGCCAGATGCACTAGCGACAAGGCAATGGCATCGCGGTCCGCGGCGGGCCGGTTGCGGTAACCGTTTAGCAACCGTGAAATGCGTGTCTCGTCGATCAAGTCCTGCGCCAGCGTCAGATCCAGCGGCGGCAGCGCGACGGCCTTGTCGCGCACAGTCTCGACTGAGGTGCCACCGGCACCGAACAAGACCACGGGCCCGAACACCGCATCGTCCGCCAGGCCGAGGATCAGTTCATACGCGTCCGGGCGGTAGATCATCGGTTGTACGACAACGCCGTCTATCCTTGCGTTGGGTACCAGCGCCTTGGCTTGTGCGATCATGGCTTCGGCGGCATCGTGGGCTTCTTCGGGCGTGGCGATGTTGAGACGCACGCCGCCGACGTCAGATTTGTGCGTTATGTCGGGCGATAGAATTTTCAGGACCACGGCTGCCGAGTTGCTCAGCATCTCTGCAGCGAGACCGGCTGCTTCTTTCGCGGACTTGGCAATGCGCGTGTCGACCGTTGCAATGCCATAGGCTTTGAGCACGGCTTTTGCTTCGGGCTCGTTGAGCCAGCGCCGACCGGTCTCGAGCGCGTCGGCCATCGCCGCCTTGGCGCTGCTGCGATCAGGCTCGAAGTCGCCGGGAATACTCGGCGGCGTGCGCATCAGCGCTTTCTGTGCTTTTGATTGTTCCGCTAAATACGAAAAGCCGCGAACCGCCTGGGCGGGTGTGCGGTAGACTGGGATGCCCGCCGGCGCCA
>DAOUZE010000136.1 GCA_030665765.1 Filomicrobium sp. | reverse complement strand
GCCAATCGCCAGAGTTCCCACCGGAACGCCACAAGGCATCTGGACGATGGAATAGAGGCTATCGAGACCATGCATCGATTTCGATTTGATCGGAACACCAAATACGGGAAGAAGCGTTAACGATGCGGTCATGCCCGGAAGATGAGCGGCTCCACCGGCGCCGGCGATGATCGTTTTGAGGCCCCGTGACTGAGCCTGTTTCGCATAGTCATAGAGCCGGTCGGGTGTGCGATGCGCGGAAACGATGCGGGTTTCGTACGGGACCGTCAATTCATCAAGAATAGCCGCAGCACGCTTCATGGTCGGCCAATCGGATTGGCTCCCCATGATGATTCCGACGAGGGCGTCGGTTGGGCCGTTTCTTGCGGTGCTGTCGCTCATTCAAGCCCCAGTTGGCGAATTCTTGAACACGTTAACCGGAAAGAGCTTTTTTCGAATGCTGGGTTGCAGCGAATCTCTTAACGGCGCGGGAAAGGGGGGCTTCTAAACGACGCAGGGGGAGGACGCAAGGGCCAAGTTTTTTTGCGTTGCAAAAACCTGCCGGCGTTTCTTCAAGCGCAACCGCTCAAACGATCGTTGCTCATCGTAGGCGGGATGCATAGTGTTGAATAAGGGCGCTGCCGATCAACCACAACCGCCGACCCCTGCGTCGGTGAAGGAGCCGCGTCATGCTTGTCTCGGACATTCTGAAGGAGAAAGGTCATGCCATTCGTACTGTGCCGCCGACCCTGACAATCGGTGAGCTTGCCTACCGGCTTAGGGCCGAGAAAGTGGGTGCGATGATCGTTTCAATCGATGGGCGCAGCCTTGATGGTATCATCAGTGAGCGCGATATCGTTCATGGCTTGGCGGATCGCGGTACCACTCTCGATTCAATTCCCGTCGCAGAGGTGTGCACCGGTGCGGTCCACACCTGCCGCCCCGACGATTCGGTCGGTAAAGTCGCGCGTCTCATGACCATTAAGCGCATCCGCCACGTGCCCGTGGTGAAGGACGGTAAGCTGGTCGGTATCGTCAGCATCGGTGATGTGCTCAAGCATCGCCTTGTCGAGGTGCAGTTGGAAGCGAACGTGCTGCGCGATGTTGCGATTGCCGTGAGGTGAGGCGGATGTCAGAGAAGCGCTCTAACAGCTGACATGGTGTCGGCTTCGTTGGCGGGTTTGTCCCAGCGAATGCGTGCGATCCGCGGGAACCGCATTGCCACGCCGGATTTGTGACGGCTTGAGATCTGCACGTCGTCGAAGGCAACTTCGAAGACCAATTTCGGCGCGACGGACCGCACCGGGCCAAATCGTTCGATCGTGTTGTTGCGGACGAAGCGGTCGAGCTTGAGAAGGTCTTCGTCGGTGAAGCCCGAATAGGCCTTGCCGACCGGGACGAGTTGAGGTTCGCTGGTATCTGCTGAGGCCGAGCTGTCGTCGATCCAGACACCAAACGTATAATCGGAATAATATGATGAGCGCTTGCCAGATCCGCGCTGGGCGTACATGAGGACGCAATCGAGCGTCAGCGGCGCGCGTTTCCATTTCCACCAATGCCCCTTTGGCCGGCCTGCTAGGTAGGGGCTCGACTTACGCTTCAACATGAGACCCTCGATGCCGTCTTTGCGGGTGCCCGACCAGATCTGCGAGAGTTCAGCGAAGTCGGTGAACGCTACGGTTTGCGAGAGGTCGGTGAGCGGCGGGGAGTTTCTGGCGTGCCAGGCCTCCAGGCGTGCGCGGCGTTCTTCAAAAGGTAAGGGACGCAGGTCTTCGCCGTCTTCAAAGAGCAAATCATAGACGCGCACATGTGCGGGAAATTCACGTAGCTGGCGGGGCGAGACGGTCTTGCGGTTGAGGCGTTGCTGGAGATCGTTAAATGGTGCGACCTCGGCGTTGCGAACGACCAACAATTCGCCATCAAGTACACAATGGTGGCGGATAAAGGCCGAAGCGATCTCTGGGAAGGCTTTGGAGATGTCGTCTCCAGTCCGTGAAAAGAGGCGCATTTCACAAGCTGTTGCGGCGATTTGAACGCGGATGCCATCCCATTTCCATTCGGCGGTGAGGTCGTTTGGCTCGAGTCTGGGCCAATCCTCGTCTTGGATTGGATGCGCCAGCATCATCGGGCGGAAGGTCGGCCTGTTGCCGGGATCGGGTTTGTCACCCTTGCCAGTCAGCCAGGCGAAGAGATCGTGGTAGGGCGGATCGACGGCATGCCAGACTTCTTCAATATCGCTGACCTCATGATTGAATGCCTGTGCCAGTGCGGTTTTGGCAAGCCGGGCGGAAACACCGACGCGAGGTGCGCCTCCCAAGAGTTTTAGTAGCGCGAAGCGACCTGAGATATCGAGCCGGTCCAGTGCGCGCGCCAGGAGGTCTGGGATGCGTTCCTTGGGTGTGGTTTTAAAGGCCACCACCAGTGCCGAGATTGTCGGTGGTTCGTCTCCTTCGGATTGTCGCTCGGGCCACAGGAGGGAAACGGTCTCGGCGGTATCGCCAACATAGTCGCGGGACAGCCGGTAGAGCTCGGCGTCGACCGTATCCGACAATAGGTCGTGAAGGATGCGCCGAAGTGGAAGTGAAATCGGCAGGCCGTCGGTAAGTGCGGCGAGCGTCCAACCACGGTCGGGGTCCATTGTGTTGAGGAGATAGTCCGCCAACAAAGCCAGCTTGCGTTTGCGGCTCTGGGTGTTGGCCAGATTGTCGAGAAGGTTGGCGAAGCGCTGCATCGGTGATTACTCACCCTCATCGTCGAAGCCAACAAGCGCGAGAGCACGGGCGGGGATGCCCATGAGGCCAAGTTGATGCACGAGTGCGTCCTCGCGGCCGTGCGTAACCCAAACCTCCTCGGCTCCGGTCTCCTTGATGGTTGCGATTAGCTCGGGCCAATCCGCATGGTCGGAAACGATCAGGGGCAGTTCCACGCCGTATTGGCGGGCGCGGCCGCGAACACGCATCCAACCACTGGCAAAAGCCGTTGCGGGGTCGGGGAAGCGGCGCGACCAACGATCGGAAATCGCCGACGGAGGGCACATTACCAGCTGGCCCGCGTAGTCTTGGCGCTGGCCGGAGCTGTCTTTTCCAATCGGGCGCCAAGAACCCATCGTGAAGCCACGTTGCTCATAAAATTGCGTCAGCTCGACCAGGGCGCCGTGCAAATGAATGGTTTCTTCGAAGCCTGCCTGACGCAGCAGTGCGATCATGCGCTGGCACTTGCCAAGGCCATAGACGCCCAGCATGTGGGTGCGTTCAGGCTGCTGGCGGACCGATTCAATTAGTCGGCGGGCTTCCTTGACTGCAGGTTCGTGACGGAAGACAGGAAGGGCAAACGTCGCTTCGGTGACGAAGACGTCGCATGGGACGAGTTCGAAGGGTTCGCAGGTCGGATCAAAAACGCGCTTGTAATCGCCGGAGACTACGACACGCGTTGCGTTATGCTCAAGTACGACTTGTGCTGACCCGAGTATGTGACCGGCTGGGACGATGCGAATGTTTACTCCGTTAACTGAGACCGTTTGGCCGTAGTCGATGTGCTGAAAGACGCCGGCGCAGTCTTCGCCGTAGCGCAGTTTCATGATGGCGATGGTTTCCGGAGTTGCGAGGACCGCGCCATGTCCACGGCGCGCATGGTCGGCATGACCATGGGTGATCACGGCCTTATCCACAGGTTTGTTAGGGTCAACGTAGAAGCCGCCTGGTTCGCAGAAAAGCCCCTCGGGACGCGGATAAAGCCAGCGTCCGGCCGGATGTGCCTTGGAGGATTGTGGCGATTTGGGCGACGTCTGCATCACGTTTGGCAAACGTTGAAGGGGGCGTTCCAGTTCAGCTTGATATGCTGGGCGGAATGATCTCAGGCGATGATGTCCGGGGTCAGCTGATCCTCAACCGCATGCATGCGGTCCTTAAGAGCGAGCTTTTCCTTTTTCAGCCTCTTGATCGTGAGTTGGTCAGCGGCGCCAGAGAGTTCGAGCTCCGCGATCTCTTCATCGAGCGAACGATGACGCTGTTGCAGCGACACCAGTTCATCGCGCAATTTCTGCTCTTGCTCGCGGTCCATTTGTTCTTCGTGCAGCTCTCATCCAATGCGCGCGCAACTATCGGCCTGTTCGCAGTTTTCTGCAAGTGAGGACTGAAAGCTACGCAGGCTGATCATGTGTTGAGACGACGTGTCGCGAGAGCCGCTCGGGACTGCCGTACTTGGCATTTTAGTGGGTTCTTTAACGTAATGCAAAAATGTGAGCCAGCGGCTAATGGACATTCTGAAAATGATCTGTCACGCTTTAAAAGTCATGAAACCGCGAACGGAGGAGCAATGATGTCGCTTGAAGGTCATCTTGCAGAACTCACAGAGAAACACCGCCTTCTTGACGAGCAGATTGTTGAAGAGGCCGCCAGACCTGGGTCCGACGATGTCATCCTTCGACGAATGAAACAGGAAAAACTGAAGCTGAAAGAAGAAATCGAGCGGCTCAAACACGAGACGCGACACTAACAACCACCTTCAACCGCAGCGGCCGTCCGGCCAGATAAGTAGCTTGCGGGTTCCAAATTCAATCGAGATCTGACGGATGCGCAAGTCAGTTTGCGCGTCCGGCGGAATGCGCTTAGACTTCGTCAATCTCCCGCTCAGTCGGCTCGAGCCGAGCGATGCGGTGCCGGTGTCGGAACCGGCATGTCTTTCGGCCAGCTGTTGTTCTGAGGTGCGAAACGCTCGGCATACTTGTCGAGACGTTTGCGGCTGCGGGCGAGCAGCGCTTCAGCCAATTCGCCTCGCTCATGGGCTTTCAGCAACGCATAAAGCACTTGGTATACGAGATCGCCGTCGGCGGTGAGCAGAATGATATCGACGCCGGCGCGAAGGGCGTCGACTGAGGCCTTACCGATACCACCTGCGCGACGGTTAATGGCGCCCATATCAAGGTCGTCGGTAATTATAATGCCGTTGTAGTCCCACTCATCACGAAGCAGTTCCGAGACGACCAAGGTGGATGCGGAGGCCGGATTGTCCGCGTCTATGGCGCTCAATTTGGCATGTCCGATCATCATGGCAGCGGGTGTTGTGGCGGTGAGGCTCCAGAAGGGAATCCAATCCGCAGCTTCCAGTTCATCACGCGACTTTGCGAGCGAAGCCTGACGGATGTGGGTGTCGGCTTTGACGCCCTGCAGGCCTGGAAAGTGTTTCAGCGTGCATAAGATCCGCCAGCCCGCAAGCGCATTGCAGTAGGTCTCCGCGGCCTCGACGATCACATCGGGATCGTCGGAGATCGCGCGACGGATGAGATGGGTTCGGCGGTCGCGGCGGAGGCGCTTTTTCGGCTTCAGGTCGACGACGGGAGCGAAGTTCAGGTTGACGCCGAGTTCAGACAGACCGACTGCTTGGGTTTCGGCAAAGGATCTAGCGATTTCTTTCCGCTCTTCCGCCGTCTTAGCGCCGCGGAGCATGCGGCCGAGAGACTTTTGACGCCGCAATGGAGGGGACAGGTGCGCAACCAGACCGCCTTCCTGGTCAGTGGCGATCCATAGTGGCCGGGCGGAGTTGCCAGCGGCCAGACTGCGGAATCGTTCGACCTCCCGTGCCAGTTGTTTGCGGGAGCGCCGGCGGGCGTTTCGGCGGGTCATGAAGACGCCACCGACGGCGCCGCGCTTTAACAGCGGTGTTAGCTGCCGGCTGCGATAGTATCCAACGATAACGTGGCCGCCGAGCTTGCGGAGCACTTCGGGAGGGGCGGCAAGGACTGCGCGTTTTTGCTGGGAGAGAGAGACTTTCTTTCCGTCGCTGGCGGCCAGCGCTGGCGCATCGGTCATGGCCATTGCCGTCCCATAAGCAAGCACTGCACAAATGGCGTGCAGGAGTAGATTGCCTGGCGGACGGGTGTGGAGGCGCGGAGCTGGATAATTCAATCCGGTTGGCCTTACCTCGGTTTACGATTGGCCCAGTGTTTCAGCGGGCGCGCACGTCGATGATCTAGCACGCGCAAGGACGGTAGGTCAGCAGAGCGGGCGCCTTATGGTGTATCGGGGCTGCAGGGCGGTAACAAGTATCCGACTCGGCTTCAGTCTTTTACCATCTCACGTAGTTTGAATTTTTGGATCTTGCCTGTCGAAGTCTTAGGAACTTCAGAGAAAATGACATGGCGCGGGCACTTGTAATGGGCCAAGCGCTCTCGACAGAAGGCGGTGATTTCGTCCGTCGTCAGCGTCGCGCCTGGCTTTAACTCGATAAAGGCGCACGGTGTTTCGCCCCATTTTACATCCTGTTTGGCGACGACTGCGCAGTACGCCACCGCAGGATGGTCGTAGAGAACATCCTCCACCTCTATCGACGAGATGTTTTCACCACCGGAAATGATAATGTCTTTGGAGCGGTCTTTCAGCTGAATGTAGCCATCGGGGTGGAGCACACCGAGGTCGCCGGAGTGGAACCAGCCACCGGCAAAAGCCTCATCCGTTGATTTGGGGTTCTTCAGATAACCCTTCATGACGTTGTTGCCACGGAACATGACCTCTCCCAGCGTTTCGCCGTCTGCAGGCACAGAGGTCATGGTCTGTGGGTCCATGACGGTTAGATCTTCAAGCGTCACGTAACGCACCCCCTGACGGATGCGCTTGTCCGCGATCGCCTCAGGTGAGAGATCGTCCCAGGCGGGATTCCACTCGTTGATGACGGCAGGTCCGTAGGTCTCGGTCAGACCGTACAGGTGGGTGAGATTGAAACCGGCGGCTGCCATCTCGTTTAGCACCGCTTGTGGAGGTGGTGCCGCGGCGTGGTTGAAGGAGACGGTATGGTCGAATTTGCGGCGCTCTTCGGGCTTGGCGTTCAGTAGCACCGACATCACTATCGGTGCGCCGGACAGGTGGGTGACCTTGTGATCGGCGATGGCGTCATACATTGCCGGTGCGCGTACCCAACGCAGGCAGATGTGCGTGCCGGCGACGGTCGACAACGACCAAGGGAAACACCAGCCGTTGCAGTGGAACATGGGCAGCGTCCAAAGGTAGACCGGGAAACGACCCATGCCCGTGGCGATAGTATTTGAATAGCACATCAGACCGGCACCGCGGTTGTGGTAGACCACGCCCTTGGGATTGCCGGTGGTACCAGAGGTGTAGTTGAGTGAGATTGCGTCCCACTCGTCATCAGGCATCTTCCAGGCGAATCCCGGATCGCCGCTGGCGACGAATTCCTCATACTCTGTATAAGACAGCTGCTCGCCGGCTTGGGGGAATTCCGGGTCCTGGTAGTCGATGATCAGCGGCTTAACCTTTGCTTGGGCCAACGCCTCCTTCACGACAGCGGAAAACTCGCGGTCGACGAACAGGACCTTTGTGTTCGCATGGTCGAGCTGGAAGGCAATGATCGGCGCATCGAGCCGAGTGTTTATGGAATGCAGCACCGCTCCCGTCATCGGTACAGCGTAGTGGGCCTCAAGCATTGGCGGTGTATTAGCTAGCATCACCGAAACTGTGTCGCCTTTACTAATGTACTTGCCAGCCAGAGCCGAAGCTAGCCGACGCGCGCGGGCGTAGAACTCGGCGTAGTTCAAACGCGCGTTGCCGTGAACGATTGCTGTCTGGTTGGGATAGACCTTGGCAGCGCGCTCTAGAAAGGTCACTGGTGTCAGCGGTTGATGATTTGCGGGATTTCTGTCGAGGTTTTGTTCGTATGGGTTTGCGGTCATCACTCAACTTGGCCCGGTTTAATTTCAATGCAGATTGACGGGGACGCTAACTAAACTCTGCGGTGCATTCAATTGGATATCTGTTGCGTTTGAAAACTCAGGCGTGACGGGAGTTTCGGCTACGGCGGTGCAGATCGACATCGGTGTCCGTTCAAGAACGCTGCTGGCGGTTGCGGCTCCCCCCAAATCCATTAACCTAACTTGATTGATTGATTGATTGATTGAGAGATTGGTTGTGAGTCGGCCCGTTGATAAGGGAGACCGAGATATGCGCAGCTCAACTCGCGACTGTGTTGCCATGTTCATTCTGACGACACTCATCGCACTAACACCGCTAGTGTTGTTTGTTTAAGGCGGTTTTCGCCTCACGCAGGGCGCGGATGTGTCCTTTCGTATACAGTTTGCTCGGCGGCAGCGTGCGAACATAGGCAGTGCTCGTATTGATGCGGTTTCCCGGACAATCAGGGTGTGGCCCTCTTAAAGCGCCTCTTTTACGGTATTCTCACACTGAAGCCAGCGCCGGTTCGCCCGCGACGATGGTCGCAGTCTAAGTGGCCGATGGCTGACCGACAGCAGACGGCGATTAGCCCAATTGTGCATGCTCTGCAGTATTGCGCTCATCGGGCAACAGAGGCACACAGAAATAGCCATGCACAACAATGGCTTTGTATACGGAGACGCCCTCATGTCGAATTCGTCCAGCCGATATCACGAAGTCTATCAATCATGGCGCAACGATCCGGAGGCCTTCTGGGGCGAAACTGCTCGAGACATATCCTGGTACAAGACGTGGGACCAAGTGCTGGACCCCTACGCCGGGCAGTATGGGCGATGGTTTGCCGGTGCGGAGTGCAACACGGCTTACAACTGTCTCGACCGCCATGTTGAAGCAGGCCGCGGTGATCAGCCGGCGCTGATCTACGACAGTCCGGTTACGAACACGGTCAAAACCTATTCCTATAGCGAACTGACCGACGAGGTTGCGACGCTGGCGGCTGCTCTTGTTGACATGGGCGTGGAGACCGGCGACCGGGTCCTGATCTACATGCCGATGATTCCTGAAGCGGTGATGGGGATGCTGGCATGCGCCCGGATCGGTGCCATCCACTCGGTGGTGTTTGGAGGGTTCGCGGCCAACGAGCTGGCGACGCGGATCGATGATGCGAAACCCGTAGCCATCCTTTCGGCATC
>DAOUZE010000306.1 GCA_030665765.1 Filomicrobium sp. | reverse complement strand
GAATGGTCGAGCAAGCTGTAACGAGGCCAGGTCCACCGTCCCATGGCTTTGCGCGTGACGAACATTTCGTGGGTGTGGCGATCGATGACTTCCGCCCCGACGGCGCACGCAAACGCGGCTGCCATCGCCGCGCCATCGCTGGTCCCGCCATAGGCGTCGAATTCGAAACCGGCTTCCTGCAGCGCCTGCAGCATGCCGATATGCGCCGCTGTGAAGGCGCCGCCGCCGCTGGCGACAACGCCCAGCGCGTGACCTCTTATGAAGCGTATCAGTCGGTTGAGATCGTTTCTGCAGCCCAGTGCAACATGGTGATGCGGGCCGACATAGGGGCGCTGATCGAGCCAGCGGCCGGTTCCGGTAACCACCGGCGCATACCTCGCGTGCAGAAGGACAAGCCGGGTGTTTTTCTGCTCGTGCAGGGTGGCGGCGAGCTCCTCAAGGGCGTTGGGAGCAAGATCGCCTATGGTCGTCCCGGTGGCTTCAGCATCCGCGATAAGCAGCACCTGGTCGGCTTGGCGTAACGCTTTTTGCGTCCAATTGGTTGGCCCGTCATCGCACAGGTAAACAACCTGGTCATAACGCTTCTCTAAGTTGTTGAAGTGGACGGCCTGTCTGGGCGCGTCGGCCTCACTCAGGTCAGCGTGCGTCTTCACGGATGAAGAATCGAGAAACAGCGTTCCCGCGAGCATCGCGCAATAGCGTTTGAATTCCTCAACAAACCCACTGTGAAGCGGGCGTTGCCCGGCACGGCACAATGCGAGCGTCTTGGGCGGCACGAAGCCATCGCCGCAACGCCCTGCCGTTGTGTCTGCCAGTCTCTTGGCGAGCCTGCTCGTGACGCTGGGCCAAAGATCCGGCAACCGGGCGGCCAAGCGATCGAATCCATCACGTGAGAGGGCCAGAACAACGCTGTCGCGCTCAGCCCGGACGCTTGCCGTGCGCGGTCCACCGGCGAAAAAGGCGATCTCGCCGACGGGCTGGCCGGCTCCGATCTCGGCAACCGGCTTCGCAGCGTCGCCACGCAGGACCGCAAAGCGACCCGTGACAACTATGTAGAGTCGGTCGGAGAATTCGCCTTGGCGCACAAGCATGTCGCCGCGCGGGATATGGATGAGTTCAAATCGCTCGGCAATGGTTGCGCGCGTAGCTGGATCGAGCCGGGAAAAGGGCTCCACCAGGGCAAGAATATCGAAAGAATGCTGCGGCATGACCGTAAGTATTTGGTTCTGTCAAAGTCATTCTAACGCAGCGACACCTCGCAATTCCTAATATCGAGCAAAACAAGTTATCAGAAAACCGATACAGCCCGCATTGTCCCTCGTTTCTAGCGAAAACGCTGAGTAAACCGCTTTGAGTTGTCTGTTTCGACGCGCAGTGCAGACGGCGGGATTGATATCGATAGCCCGTCAATCCGCATCGTGATGTTAATCTCTTGCATCCGAAAGAAGGCTTTAAGCTCCACGGAAACTCTTTGCGCGTCACTCAAGCGTCCGGCGAGGTTTGATGTCGCGGCATGCCAGCCGATTTCAAATTCGCTACGTTTCCGCTCGGGACGGTTCTCGTTCGATGATAAAGCGCTTGGATGAAAGGACGGCGCGAGAAAACGGGCTGCACTGATGTGGTGTTATTTGGAAGATTCTTTCGACTCCAGCGTGCCATCTGCGCGAGAAGCTTCAACGTGCGCGGCGATTGCTGCCTTGTCATTGACATCAGCTTCAATCAGCGTGTCGTTGTCGATATGCACTTTGTTCCCTCGTGGGGTGTATTTTGGGCCGAGCACATCAACAATCCCTGGCGGACTCAACTCGTCTTCGTCCTGCTTCCATCCTTCAACGACCAAAGCCTGAGCGGCGTACTTTTTATCTCGGTCCATCAGGTAGGCATGGAAGTCCTTAAGCCGATAGTGGGGAACCGATGCGTTGATGTGATGCGGCAGGTGGTAGTCCATACCGAAGGGGAACACAGCGTAACGCAGGACTGGATTGACGATGAAGATGCGCGAATTCGTGTAACGGCCACGATCCGCGTTTCCGTGCTGAATCCATTCGCGCAAGACCATGAACAGTGGGAACGTCAAGAACAGCGGCAAGACCCACAATAGGCCATAATAGCCCCAGACGGGCGCCTGCGTGTAGTATTCCGTCAACGTCAGCGCGCCAAATAGGATCGTCAGGTAGGTGATGCGGCTGATGGTCGTTACGCGGTGCGAGATAACCGAGTCGATGAGGCTCTCGGCATAGGCTTCATCCGGGATCACCAAATAATAGACCGTCGCTGCCGCCCAGCCGGCGACAAGTACAGCGAGCGCGATTCCGGTCATGAGACCCCGATCGGCATAGCCGAGCACACCGAGAGCAATCAAAACAACCTGGACGAACGGCATCAAGACCATGAACAGGACGCCCCAACGGATCGCCCACGGCGAGCCTGGCTTATCGGGATTGGTATACGGGTTGGAACCGGCGCCGAGCGCTGAATACTTAGCGCGAGCCACGATGTAACTGATGAGACGAAGCGGGTTGAGCTGCTTGAGGATCGCAACGAGAAAATCGATGTGTGCGATCGGGAAGTCCAGCCAATGTCCCGATGCGTGGCCCTGTTCCATGTTCGGATCACGCGTCGGATCGTTAACGAACTGATGATGTGACAGGTGGTGCAGGCGGAAGGCGTGCGTCGACGTATAAATTGGAAATGCGCCGAGCCAATCGGAAGCCAGCTCATTGAGCTTTCGATCCGCGAATAAGATATAATGAGTGCCTTCGTGGATGATGCCGCCAAGCTGATGCTGGGAAGCGCCGATGATTAGAATCGCAACAAACGTCGCAGGAACGTTCCACCACCAAGAAAGACCAGCATCAGCCACCACAGAATAACTCCAAATCGTGGCTGCGATAGTGCCAATCATAATCAGGTAGACTTGGGCGATGTAGACGAAATTCGTGGTGTTATCACGTGCTTTCAGGCCCGATCCGGACTGTGCTTGGGGGCGGCGTGTGGTTTCACCTGTACTCGCGATACTCATAACGATTGGCCTTGGGTCAAACTCATCCGTTGAAGGACGCTTCTTTATGGACGTTGGGCTGTAAATGATAACCACCCAAAAACTTCTTTGTGCTGCGTTTTTATAATTCTGCGATTCATTAGATGTGGAACTAGACTAGAATTCAATAAGTTCCAACCAAACTGACGCAGTTTGCTTACTCGCAACAAAGCTGTGTGCGGGGATTTGGAACGTTGGCGTTCAGACATATTGCGTCAGCTGGCGAAATTCGCGACTTCTGGTCGCAATGCGTCTATACATTTGCGCATGGTTGCCAGATATTTACCCCCGGCAATCGTGAAGCAAGCAGCTGATGATCGTCTGCTGTCGATCTTGACCAAATTCTCACGACGGGGGGCGAATGAGAACGAAAGTCTTGATGGCCGAATTTATCGGTACGTTTGCTTATGTCGCGGCGATCTGCGGCGCGGCACTTTTAGGTGGCCAGGTAGCCGATGGCGGGCTGCACCTTGCGCTGGCGGCCGGTTTCACATTCACGGCTATGTGTTTCGCGCTCGGCGGCGTGTCCGGCTGTCACTTCAATCCAGCGTTAACTCTCGGGCTTGTTGCAGCCGGCCGGTTTGAAACTCGCACGGCGGTTCCTTATGTAATTGCGCAAGTGCTCGGCGGTTTGTTTGCGGCGGGGTGCTTTACGCTGTTAATTGACGGCGCACCGCCGAAGGTCGCTGCCCCGATGGCTTCGCTTGCAAACCGGTTCGGCACTGATGGTACGTTCCCGTTCGCAGCAGTTTTGATAAGTGAGAGCCTGGCAGCATTGCTCATCTTGCTGTTGTTTGTGGGAGCAACATCTTCGGGTGTACCCACAGGTTTCGCCCCGATTGGGCTTGGTTTTCTGATCGCAGCGCTGCACCTAGTACTCGAGCCGATCTCGCATGCTGCACTCAACCCAGCCCGGGCTACGGCCATTGCGGTTTTCTCCGACCAACAGGCGTTATTGCAGCTGTGGCTATTCTGGGTAGCGCCGATTATCGGTGCAGTCGCCGGTGGTCTGGTTGGCCGCTGGATTAACGATTGACCGACCCAAATAGCCCGCGGATGCGGCGAACTATAGAAACTTGTCAGTTTTGCTACAGAATCTGATGCAATTCGGCCCTAGGATTAGGGTAATACTTGCTGTTTTACAGATTTTGTGAGATGCAAAATCCAGATGGGCGTAGGGAAAACGATTCTTTTGTTTTCTGACGGGGGAAGACGAACTTCATCGTTCTTATTCGAGATTTGTCCCTACGCTCCCGACCGACCGTACCGCGCACGAAACCCGCGCGGGCAAATATCCTGTGACGGGAGTTGAAGTATATTGACGACGAAGACCTTCGCTGAGCTTGGGCTCAGCCCGAAAGTTATGG
>DAOUZE010000072.1 GCA_030665765.1 Filomicrobium sp. | reverse complement strand
GGTCCTGTTACACGTTAACGGACCGATCGGATTTAAAATGCCGGCTCGCGTGAGAGCTGGCATTTTTTTTGGAAACTAGATTGCTTAGATCTGGGGAAGCTCGGGCAGAGCCGCTTTTAGCGGTGCGGTTGTTCGCCGCTGCCTGATTTGCTGGCAAATCGGAGAATCGCCTTTAGACGCGCGCGGGCGTACACTTATTTGGAAGATCCACCAACCAGCCACGCGATTGGACCATGATGCGCCAGTATGAACTGGTCGAGCGTGTTTTGAGCTACGACCCTGAGGCCAATGAGGCCTTGCTCAACCGCGCCTACGTCTATGCGATGAAAGCGCATAAGCATCAGGCTAGGGCGAACGGCGATCCCTACTTCTCTCACCCCCTCGAAGTAGCCGCCATTCTAACCGATCTCAAACTTGACGATGCGACGATCGCAACCGCGCTGCTCCATGATGTGATCGAAGATACGGACGCGACGCGCACCGAAATCGATCAGCTCTTCGGCCGCGAGATCGGGGCGCTGGTCGATGGGCTTACCAAGATCAAGAAGCTGGATCTCGTTTCCAAAAAGGCCGAGCAAGCGGAAAACTTCCGCAAACTTTTGGTGGCCATTTCCAGTGACATCCGCGTACTTCTTGTCAAACTTGCCGACCGTCTGCACAACATGCGCACGATCGAGCACAAGCGGGAAGCCAGCCGCAAGCGGACCTCACAGGAGACGCTCGACATCTACGCGCCGCTGGCCGGACGCATGGGGATGCAGGCGATCCGCGATGAACTGGAAGACCACGCCTTCCGCTGGCTCAACCCGGAGGCCTATGAGACGGTCACCAACAAACTCGACCAACTGCGCGCCAACAATAAGCGCTTGGTTGAGGAAATTCGGCTAGCGCTGGAAGTGAAGCTGGCGGACGTGGACATCGAGGCGCGGGTTAAGGGCCGCGAAAAGAAGGCCTATTCGGTCTGGCGAAAAATGGAAAACAAGCAGATCAGCCTGGAAAAGCTGTCCGACATCTATGGGTTCCGGGTGATCGTCAATAACGTGGAGGATTGCTATCGCGTGCTCGGTGTCATCCATACGACGTGGCGGCAAGTGCCCGGCCGGTTCAAGGATTACGTCTCGACGCCGAAGGGGAACGCCTATCAGTCGATCCATACAACTGTCCTAGGTCCGCAAAACCAGCGCATCGAGCTGCAGATCAGAACCTCGCAGATGCACGATGTCGCCGAGTACGGCGTCGCCGCGCACGCGATCTACAAGGAATTCGGAGTTCTATCGGAGAATGCTGGAAACGGGCTCGATCAGGATAGCGGTCCTTATCTATGGCTGCGGCAGCTGGTTGAGACACTACTCGAGGGTGCTAATTCCGAAGAGTTCCTGGAACACACTAAGTTGGAGCTGTTTCAGGATCAGGTGTTTTGCTTCACGCCCAACGGGCGGCTCATCGCTCTGCCCCGAGGGGCGACGCCGATTGATTTTGCATACGCGGTTCATACTGACGTCGGCAACTCGGCGCAGTCCGCCTACATCAACGGGCGTCAGATGCCGATGGATACGCGTCTGCGCAATGGAGACGAGGTGCGGATTGGGACTTCCAAGACTGCCTCTCCACCGGCGGCCTGGGAGGCTATCGCTGTAACCGGACGTGCGCGCGGGGCTGTTCGCCGCTCGGTGCGGCATTCGTTGCGCCGCCAATACGCGGAGCTCGGCCGGCGACTTGTTGCCGCTGAATTCAATCGCTATGGAGAAGAGTTCACCCAGGAGCGCCTTGATTGTGCCCTGCCACGTTTGGCGGCGGGGCCGAAAACCCTGGAGGATGTACTGGCCAGCGTTGCTCGGAATGAGTTGCCGGCGCGAGATGTCGTCAAGGCGGCCTTGCCGGAGGCGAAGCTGGACCAGGCGTTGCCCAGCTACAAGCCGAAGAACCGTCATGTGCGGGGACGCGGTCAGGAGGGTTGGTTCAACCTATCGAAAGTAATCGGCCTCAAGTTCCGTATGTCTGGAGATGGACGCGAAGATCCCAGCAAAGGCGTGTCGAGCATTCCGATTCGCGGGCTTAAGGGAGACTTGCCCGTAACATACGCGGATGGCGGCGCCGTTCCTGGTGATCGTATCGTCGGTGTCTTGACGAACGACGAGGGAATCCGCATCTTTCAGATTCACTCGCCACAACTAATGGCCTTTGAACACGAAAAGTGGATTGATGTTACGTGGGATGTCGACCCTAACAGTTCCGAGAGATTTCCGGCGCGTATCAAGGTTACAGCGCTGAATGCACCAGGCAGCCTTGCCGAGATTGCTCAGCTCATCGGCGAGGCAGATGGCAATATAGATCACGTGCGTATGGTTGAGCGCGGACGGGACTTCACCGAGATGCTTATCGAAGTTGAAGTGTGGGATCTTGATCACTTGAACCACATACTTAACGGGCTGAAGTCAAAAGGCGTGGTCAATAGTGCAGAACGCGTTTTTGGTGAGGGCAAGTGACGTCGACGGCCCTTGCTGGCCGTATATGTAGGTCGGGGGGCCTGATAGATGATGTTCGATCGGCGTATGCCGCCGACGTATGCTGAGCGATTGCGCGTTCTCTTGTGGCCGCGCACCAGTTGGGACCGATCTTTCCGCTATGTCGCCCTGCGGTTGATGCGCGTGAGAGCGACGCCGCATCAATTGGCGCTGGGTTGTGCCATCGGTGTGTTTGCTTCGATTACACCGTTTGTAGGCATGCAGATGGCGCTTGCCGGTGTTATAGCCATGGCTTTGCAGGCAAGTTTTGCGGCGGCGATGCTCGGGACACTTTTCGGCAATCCGATTGTCTGGGCGATCCTCTGGCCGACCACGTATTCGATTGGTGGGTATCTGCTTGGCGCGCCGGGCGGATTCGATGAAGTTGCGCTTAGAGGACAATTTGGGGCACTCTGGGAGAGTGTCCGGCATTTATCGCCCGACATGATCAGCGCGGCATTCGGCTTTTTATGGCCGATCGTAAAGCTGATGCTAGTGGGAAGCGTGCCGGTCGGGCTGGCCTTGGGCGGTGCGATTTATGTGATAACAAGGCGAGCCGTGATATCTCACCAGTCGCGAAGGTACAGATCTGATGGCTATGATAGCGGCTATCCACTCGGTGCCCTGCTTGCTTTTTATGACCCTGCCCATTCATGAACGGACAAATCGATAGTCAAAGCGCTGAGACGCTGAGACTGGGCGTCAACATCGATCATGTTGCCACGATCCGGAACGCACGGGGTGGTCGTCACCCTGACCCCCTGCGGGCGGCTCACATCGCGATCGAGGGTGGCGCCGACGGCATTACGGCGCATTTGCGTGAAGACCGCCGCCATATCTCCGATAGCGATATCGCCAGGTTGAAAGCGGAGCTGACGCGCCCGCTGAATCTGGAAATGGCAGCGACCGACGAGATGGTCAGTATTGCCCTGCGGCACCTACCACACGCCTGCTGCCTTGTTCCGGAGAGGCGCGAAGAGCGAACGACGGAGGGTGGCCTTGACGTGGCGGCTGGTGGAGATGTGCTGCGCGGCGTGGTGAGCCGGCTCAAGGACGCCGGTATTCGCGTCTCGCTGTTCATAGAGGCCGACGAAAAAAACATCGAGGTATCCTCAGAGATTGGTGCGGATATCGTCGAATTGCATACAGGGGCCTATTGCGAGCGGGCGCTGGAGGATGACGCATCGGGTGTGGTGCGCGAGCTGGAACGACTGAGCCGCGGGTCGCAAGTTGCCAAGGCGGCAGGTATTGAGGTTCACGCAGGGCATGGCTTGACCTACAATACAGTGAAGGGCGTCGCGCGTTTGCCGGAGGTTATAGAGCTTAACGTTGGGCATTTTCTTATTGGTGAATCGATTTTCGGGGGCCTTACAGCCGCCGTTCAGCATATGCGTGCGTTAATGGAGCAAGCTCGACGTGAGGCTTAGTCGACGATCGTCGCCAGGCCATGTGATTTGAGCAACGGACGGCATAACCCATCGGTTTTGGAACGGTCCGAACGACATCCAGCGCGCCGATAAAACATTGATGCGATTTGGCGACCGCTTCGCTTAACTGGTGTTCACCAAGATCGCGCGGCAGCGTTCCGATTGGCGGGCGATGGTTTGTTGGGGTCGCTTCTACCAAACGTTTCGCGACCATCGAGACTTGTTAGAGAGGACCGTCTCCGGATTCCGTCGGAGTGGTTACTGGCCGGAACTTAGGGCCGTCAACTTACCTTCCGCAGGCTATACTCTGCGTTCTATGGGAGGCGCGGCTGTGCATCTTGGGTGGGTGTTTTACAGTCGAAGACGAGCTTCGCAACAAATAGTATACGACGGATGATCATTCCACATCATAAGTGGATGTCATCGTCTCGGGCTTAGTTCTAAAGGAGATGGCCGTGGATTGGGCTTCGGACCAGTGGTTTACAGTGAACCAGCTAACCAGTTATAGCGGGCGGGCCTTGTTTTGGTTTCCGGTCGTCGGAGTGGTGCGGTGTCGAGGAGTCGGCAATGAGTGTTGAAACGGACGTGTCCAAGCGTAGCGAGAGTGGCTGGTGGGAGCTGATGAAGATCGTCATCCAGGCGCTGGCTATCGCTTTGGTCGTTCGAGTGTTCTTTTATCAACCTTTCAATATCCCCTCCGGCTCGATGAAGGACACACTGCTGATCGGTGACTATCTGTTCGTGTCGAAGCTGTCCTACGGCTACAGCCGCTACTCCTTCCCCTTCAGCCCGAACCTTTTTGAAGGCAGGGCATTTGGTGCACAGCCTAAACGCGGCGATGTTGCGGTGTTCAAACTTCCGAGGGACAACTCGACCGATTACATCAAGCGTGTCATCGGTCTCCCGGGAGATGAAATACTGGTTCGCAACGGTGTTGTCATACTGAATGGCAAAGAGATCCCGAGGAAGCGGATCGGAAACTACGTGCCGCCGACGAATGGCGGTCCTGCGCGCAAGATAGCCAAGTATGAGGAGACGCTGCCTAATGGCGTAGCCTACTCGGTGCTTGACTCTGAATCTAATGGGTTCTTTGACAATGTCGGTCCCTACAAGGTGCCCGCGGGTCACTACTTCATGATGGGCGACAACAGGGACAACTCGACGGATAGCCGTGCGACTTATGATGTTGGCTACGTGCCGTATCAAAACCTGATCGGCAGAGCGGAGATCATATTCTTTTCAGCGGCCGTGGATGAGGATAATGCGTTCCGCTGGTACACGCCCTGGACCTGGCCACTTGATATTCGCTGGGGACGTATTTTCCAACTTGTCCGCTGACGGCCCTTTATTCCGTTTCGCTGGAACTTTGCATTAGCTGGGCTAGATTGATGGCGAGGCCCCGCACGATTGCCGATCTTGAAACAGATCTGGGCTACAAGTTTGAGCGGCGCGCTCTTGTCGAGCGGGCGTTGACGCATTCCAGCGCGCGCGGAGCTAAGCTTTGTCCGGGCGATAATGAGCGGTTGGAGTTCATCGGAGACCGAGTTCTTGGGCTTGCCATTGCGGAGATGTTGGGTGAGCAGTTGCCAGATGCCCGCGAAGGCGAGCTGGCAAAGAAATTCAATCAGCTGGTGCGTGGAGAGACGTGCACACTCATCGCGAGGCACCTGTCTCTTGGCGACTACCTCGTTCTATCCGACAGCGAAGACGAGAGTGGTGGGCGTGAAAAGGACACCATTCTTGCTGACGCGATGGAGGCGCTGTTGGCTGCGGTATTCCTCGATGGCGGTTTTGAGAACGCGCGCGTCGTGGTTCGGGGTTTGTGGCATCCGATCAGTGACGAATTGCCTGAGCGGGTTCAGGATCCGAAATCGGCGCTGCAGGAATGGGCTCAGGGTCGGGGGTTGCCACTGCCGAAGTACGTTGAGATCGGCCGTTCGGGGCCGGATCACGCGCCGGTATTCATTGCTGAGGTGAGAGTGAAAACGCATACGCCGGCCCGTGGCGAGGGGCCATCGAAGCGGGCGGCGGAGCAGACCGCGGCGGAAGCCATGCTCGCGCGCGAGGGTGTTTGGAGGAACGAGCCTGATGACGAATAAGCTTCCTGAGAAGCCGGCTGGTGCGGGGGTGGAGGATGCTGTGGCGCCCAGCGGTCAAACCCGCTGCGGGTTCGTTGCCATTATCGGTGCGCCGAACGCGGGCAAGTCGACGCTGGTCAATGCGCTCGTCGGTGCGAAAGTGTCGATCGTCAGCCGCAAGGTTCAGACAACACGAATGCCGGTTCGCGGTATTTCCATGTCGGGAGACAGTCAGCTCGTTTTTATCGACACTCCGGGGATATTCGCACCGCGTCGCAGATTAGACCGGGCGATGGTGGAATCGGCTTGGAGCGGCGTCGGGGATGCGGATATTGTCGCACTGATTGTCGATGCGGCGCGTGGAGTGGACGAGGATGTCGAACGCATTCTCGGGAAGCTGAAGGTGACGAACGCGCAGTTGGTGCTGTTGCTCAACAAGGTCGACCGGGTCCGGGACAAGGCGGAGCTTCTGGAGCTTGCTTCAGGTCTGAATGAGGTTGTTCCGTTTGAGCGAGTTTTTATGGTTTCAGCGCTCAACAATAGCGGCGTTGAGGATTTCAGGACGTATCTTGCCGATGTTGTCCCGCCTGGTCCGTGGCACTATCCCGAGGACGATATCAGCGATATTCCGTTACGCTTGCTGGCTGCTGAAATCACACGTGAACGCATTTACCACCTCCTGCATGACGAGTTGCCCTATTCGATCAGCGTTGAAACGTCGGATTGGAAGCAGTTGAAGGATGGCTCGGTGCGGATCGAGCAGACGATCTATGTCGAGCGCGACAGCCAGAAGAAGATCGTGCTTGGCAAAGGCGGGAGCGCTATCAAGCAGGTGTCGAGCGAAGCCCGAAAGGAACTGCAGGGTGTTATCGAAACTCCCGTGCATTTGTTTATTTTCGTCAAGGTGCGTGAAGGGTGGGGAAACGATCCGGCGCGCTACCAGGATTTGGGATTGAATTTTCCAAAGGACTGAACGCGGCACCAGGTTATGGATTGGCAAAGATTGGGCCGCTGAGCCAGGTGCAGTCCGGCATTGTATTTTTATGCATGATCGGGATCGTCGCAGCAGTTGACGTGGTGTCCGCGGATGACGCTCGGGCCGCCATTCGCGTCTGCAGAGGCCATGTGACCAGCGACGTCAGCTCGGCAGCGCGTGAGATTGCGGCTAAGCGGGCGGCGATCAGAGACTGGATCCACAAGGCGAAGTCTGCACAGATCCCACATCCAAGCTGGCGAATCGCCAACCTCAAAGTGCTAAGATGCGTCCCCTACGGCGGCCGCTTCGATTGCGTCGCCCATGCGGTTCCGTGCACCATCAAGCAGAAGCCGCCGCCACGAAGACCGCGGAAACAGGCACCGCCGGCTGCCGGCAACGCCGTCGATACTTGAGGCTGGGCCACATCGGTCCGCATAGGATTGGCCGTCGCGACCATGGAATGGCATGATGAAGGTATAGTGCTCTCCGTCCGGGCACACGGTGAAACCTCAGCGATCGCAGATGTTTTCTCGCGTACCCACGGGCGCTACAGTGGTCTCGTCAAGGGTGGGCGATCACGCCGCATGCGACCGGTTCTTCAGATTGGCAACCATGTCGACGTGAACTGGAGTGCCCGGCTTGCCGATCATTTGGGGCATTTCCGACTTGAACTGCATCACGGTTACGCGGCCACGGCCATGGAAAGCCCGCTGCGGCTGGCAGCACTTTCTTCGCTATGTACTCTTTTGCGATTGCTTCCCGAGCGTGATCCCCATTCCAGTCTTTTCGAGGTGACAATGTTTTTTTTGGGTTTTCTCGATGACGATAGCGTTTGGCCTACATTAATGGTGCGGTGGGAATTGGCGTTGTTGCAGGAGCTCGGTTTTGGTTTGGACCTATCGGAATGCGCGGCAACGGGAAACAATGATAACCTTGTTTTTGTTTCACCGAAGTCGGGCCGGGCTGTTTCAGCTGCGGCGGGTGAGCGGTATGCGGATCGACTGTTACGACTCCCACATTTTTTGGTTGAGGGCCGCAATGCAATTGTGCAATCACAAGACATCATGGATGGCTTAAGTCTTGTGGGCTATTTTCTTGAAAAGCATGTGTTCGGTCCAAAGGGTGAAAGCTTACCTGAGGCACGTTCACGCATGGTCGAACTAGTCAAGCGCAATATATACAGTCTAGACTGAATGTTCTGTTCGGCACTTGCTATGCCTGTTTACGGAGAAAATGCATTTACGCAGTACGCAGCGTAATAACTTGTTTTGCGGGTGAATATCGCCTAGAGTTTATTTTGATTAGCCGATGGCGCTCGGCTCTAGAGTAAAGTCAGTTGGATTTGTAAGCGTTCTTTTCCAGCCGTTCTTATATTTGCTGTAGGCGGGCGCCAAATATGGAACGTCTAACCGGGTGGCGTGGGTATTCGATCAGCCGCCAACGGGATGCGGCTTCGGTCTAGGTGTGTGTCAATTTGCCGCGTCGGATTGGTTTTTTTGAGCCCGTTTCGGAGTGGTTGTCCGGAACTTTGATCTATCTCAAGGCGCTGTACATTCGGCGCTGCTGATTGACGGCGTGAAGTGTTAGAAGTGTAATTGAACTACTAGGTAGTCGTGATTTCTTTTCAATACGTTGATGATTGTCAATTCCAGCGTCGCTTTTTCATTCAGGTCGCTGTTAGGTCCGAGGAAGACAAATGTTGGTTTACCCCAGTGAACGCATTGCGCTCTTTATTGACGGTGCCAATCTATATGCGACTTCAAAGTCGCTTGGCTTCGATATCGATTACAGGCGGCTTTTGGAGCATTTTAGGAAAAAGGGCCGATTAGTAAGGGCTCTTTACTATACGGCGCTTGCTGAGGATCAAGAGTACTCATCGATCCGCCCACTCATCGATTGGCTCGATTATAATGGCTACACGATGGTAACAAAGCCGACCAAAGAATTCACGGATTCGGCTGGACGTCGCAAAGTAAAAGGGAACATGGATATCGAACTTTCGGTCGATGCCATGCGGCTGGCTGACAATCTCGATCACATCGTGTTGTTTTCAGGCGATGGCGATTTCCGATCTCTCGTGGCGGCTTTGCAGGAAAAAGGCCGGAGGGTTAGCATTGTTTCGACACTGCAAACGCAGCCGCCGATGATCGCTGATGAGCTGCGAAGGCAGGCTGATCAATTCGTCGATCTTGCAGACCTCGAGGCTGAGATCTCCCGTGAAGGATCGCGTGCGGCGGCACCGCAGCGCTATTCGCGGAACGCCCCTGCGGCTGCTCAGCGGACGAGTGCGGAGCCAGTGCCTTTCGATCGTGTCGACGAGTTCGCCGGAGACGAGGAACTCTAACCCTTCCAAGTTGCGGTCGGTTGATGCCGATCGTTGCCCGCGACATAACCTAAGCTGAGCGTCTCTCTATGAGCGGTGATACCGCGCACCCCGATAGCGCGGCTGAGCCTAAAAAAGGCTGCAGCCGATGCCCGCGTCTCGTTGCTTTTCGCGACGACAATCGGCGAGATCAGCCAGATTGGTTTAACGGCGCCGTACCCTCTTTTGGATCCCAGATGGGCCGGCTCTTGATTGTGGGATTGGCCCCTGGGCGTGGTGGTGCGAACCGCACGGGGCGACCGTTTACGGGGGATTATGCCGGCGATCTTCTCTATCAAACCCTGACTGGATTCGAATTCGCGCTGGGGACTTATGATGCGCGGATTGACGATGGTTTTGAGCTTGTTGACTGCATGGTGACCAATGCGGTGCGGTGTGTGCCGCCTGAAAACAAGCCGACGTCGGCTGAAATCAGGGAGTGCCGGAGCTTTCTGCAGGCGCGTATTTCGCAGCTTCCGAGGCTCAAGATTATTCTCGCGCTCGGGCGTATCGCACATGACCAGGTGCTAGCGGCATTCGATCTTAGGAAGGCCTCATACGTTTTCGCGCATCGTCGGCGCCATGAGCTGCCTGGTGGACCGGTTCTTTTTGATAGCTACCACTGCTCGCGTTACAACACGAACACGGGGCGACTGACAACGGAGATGTTTGAAGGAGTATTCCAGGACATCCGCGCCGAATTTAGTGACTAAACGGTTTGGTTGTCGCTGATTGGGAATTCCATATTGATGTGGATACGTAGCAGCGGTACCTTGCCAGCGGTCTGTATCTCGCTCCCAAAGGGTCGCTCCCATGCCGCTTGAGATTGCTCCGGAAAAAATTGCTCATGTTATCATCAAGGCGCGCGAGTTCGACGCCAAGGTTGGTGCGTGGGATGAGTCGCCTGAAGACGGAGATGCTGAAGAAGATCCAGCTTCTGTGTTGGAGAGCTTCTCTGATGATACGGTTTTCCAGGAAGTTGCCTCTTTTATCGAGGCGCTGAACGACGACGAGCAGGTGGGTTTGGTTGCGGTGACCTGGATCGGACGTGGTACTTTCGAAGCTGATGAACTCGAAGAAGCGATCACTACGGCGCGTGATGAAGCGGTAAATAAAACTTCCGTATACCTCCTCGGAATCCCGCTGCTTGCCGATTATCTGGAGGAAGGATTGGAGAAGCTCGGCTACTCGGTGGACGACGTCGAGAGCGACGTTCTCTAAGTCTCGTTAGCCTTTATCACGCAGAAGACGCGCTTTCTGGCGGTTCCAATCGCGCTTGGCTTCGTCGGCTCGCTTGTCATGCAGCTTCTTGCCTTCGGCGAGTGCGAGTTTGACCTTGGCGATGCCACGATCGTTGAAATAGAGCTGGAGCGGCACGATGGTCATGCCCTGGCGTTCTTTGGCGATCGCCATCTTGTGAATTTCACGGGCATGCAGAAGCAAGCGCCGCTTGCGGCGGGGCTGATGCTGGAAAAAGTTTCCGGCACCTGGGTATTCGGGAATGTAGGCGTTAATCAGCCAGATTCCGCCATCCTCGATAGAGGCATAGCTTTCGGCGATGTTCGCCTGGCCAATGCGCAAGGATTTAACCTCGGTGCCGGTGAGCGAAATGCCGGCCTCGTAAGTCTCTCCTATCGCAAATGAGTAGCGCGCCTTCCGGTTCTCGGCGATGAGCCGGCGGCCGCCATCTGTTTTAGCCGCCATGGTTTGCCGGAGCCTTCACAAAATGGTTGTCGTTGGTATCAGCGACCGGGTTTAGCAGCCGCTGAGCCCTTGCTCTAGGCTATGCCGCTTCTGCCGTAATCAGTCCCACTTTAATCATCGCCTGTTCCACGGCTCGTTTTGTGGCGTCCTGCAGCGGTACAAGCGGGAGGCGGGCCTCGGTCTCGCAGAAACCCAGTCGCCACAGGGCATACTTGGCGGGCGACGGATTGGTTTCAAGGAACAGCGCGTCATGCAGCGGCATGAGCCGGTCCTGAAGCTGGAGCGCCTTGGCGAAATGACCGGCAAGGCAGGCATTCTGGAACTCCGCACAAAGGCGGGGCGCGACGTTGGAGGTAACGGAGATACAGCCTTGTCCACCGTGTGCCATGAAACCGAGAGCTGTCGCGTCTTCACCTGAGAGCTGATTGAAATCTGGGCCCATCGCGGCACGCTGCTGGGAGACGCGGGCCATGTTGGCGGTCGCATCCTTGACGCCGGTGATGTTGGGCAGTGCGAACAGCCTGGTCATCGTTTCCACAGACATATCGATTACCGAACGGCCCGGGATGTTGTAAATGATGATCGGGATGCGGACCGCGTCGTTTACCGCTTTGAAATGTTGGTACAAACCTTCTTGTGTGGGCTTGTTGTAATACGGCGTGACGACCAATAGACCGCTGGCGCCGGTGCTTTCGGCATGCTTTGCAAAGTCAACCGCTTCGGCGGTCGCATTCGAGCCGGCGCCGGCGATCACTGGCGCCCGGCCCGCCGCGGTTTTGACAGCAAGCTCCACGACCCTCTTATGCTCATTATGGCTTAAAGTCGGGCTTTCGCCGGTCGTTCCAACTGGAACGAGGCCATGAGTTCCTTCATTCAGCTGCCATTCGACGATGCGTACAAATGCATCTTCGTCGACAACACCATCGCGGAAGGGTGTAATCAGCGCTGTGTAAGACCCCTTGAACATGCCGTGATTTCCCTTCTTGACCGGGATTTCCCGGGGGCAGATCCAGTAATTTCGTAACAGGTCACGTCCGTCGGCTCCTTGCCGGCGCCACAGTCGTCCGAATTCTTCTTGCGGAGGTCCCGTGTTGAAAGTTTCCGCGCAGTTTGCTTTTGATCGAACGCGCGGGGCATACCGATGTGGCTATCCGCCGACATTAGGCGAGTCAACTTAACCCCGCAAGCGAGGCAACTTGCGTTGCGTAACCTGGTGACAGATATCATGAACGTGATCACGGCCACGCCGCCGCGCGTACGCCTCCTGAGCACTGCCAGTCTGACGGCGGCTGCATTCGCGACCTGTCTCTTGCTCTGGCATGGTGCCGCAACCGCCAAGGCGCCGCCAGCACCGAGTGAAAACCCGACACGCGATATTGCGGCCATTAAAGCTGCCCGTGCATCCTCCGGCATGCTGCGGCTGCCAAAAGTGGTGTCGGATGTTGAAGTTGCGCACAACCGGCGCTTCGACGATTTTATACGGCCGCTGCTCAAAGTGACGGTCAGTGACCGCGATGCTGAAAAGTTGCGGGCCGTGAAAAAAGCCGCCGCTGAGAAGCGGTTTGGGGACGCCGAAGCGTTTCGGGAGACGATCAATGATCCTCTCGCGGCCAAACTTGCCGGCTGGATGCTGTTGAGGCGCTCCCACGGCAGTATTTCCGAATACCGGGAGTTTCTTGTTGAAAGCACCAACTGGCCTAATCGCTGGCTATTGATACAGCATCTTGAAGATAGGCTGTTAAAGCTCGACATCCCCGCGGAAACTCTGGCGGCGTTCTCGAAGATCAAGCCGGCGTCCGAAGTTGGCGAAGTTGCGCTTGCTGTCGCCTTGGCAAAAACGGGTCGGCGCAAGGAAGCACGCAAAATTGCCCGCAAAGTTTGGCTCGAGGGAAAGTTCACTAGGGTGAAAGAGAAAGAACTCGCCAGCCGGCTCGGTGGAGTCGTTGGTTCCGCCGATCTCAAGCGGTGGGCGAAGGAGCGGCGTACAAGTTCGGACGCGACGTGGCGCAAGGTCCGCGCCAAAGCCTACGAGGCAATGAAGGCCCGGAACTTCAAGCTCGCCTATGCGTTGGTAAGGAAGCCCAAGGGACTGAGCGTCAACCCTCGCAAGGATCAAGCGTTTCTCGCTGGTTGGTTGGCGTTGCGATATCTGGGCAACGTGAAAGCTGCGAAGGCGCACTTTACGGTCATGCGCGACAATGCAGATGGTCCGCTGAGCCGATCCAAGTCCGCGTATTGGCTGGGCCGAGCTTATGAAGCTGCGGGGGAGACGGCAAAAGCCGAGAAGAACTATCGCGACGCATTTACCCAACAGTTCGATACGTTCCATGCCCATCTGGCGAGGCAGAAAATCAAGCCTGGGGCGCTGAGTATCGAGATTCTGCCACCGAAGGTGCCGAGCGCGGATGAGATTAGCCGCTTTCAGGGGCTTGATGCTGCCAGGGCCGCGGTTATTGCAGAAAGGGCCAAGCTTGGCCGCTCGATCTCACGGCCGTTTCTTGCAAACCTTGGCAATCTTACCGAAAGCGAGGCGGAGGTGGCTCTCGTCGCGCATTTGGCCCGGAATCTCGACGACACGCAGCAGTCACTTCGCATCGGCAAGAAGGCGGTCGCGCGTGGGATGAACCTCATCTACTACGCTTATCCGCTGCACGCCTTTCCCGAATACAAACCGCTGCGCAAGCCGCCGGAGGATGCTTTCTTGTTGTCGGTTGCGAGACAGGAGAGCGAGTTCAACACGCAAACCGTGTCGAGGGCGGGTGCGCGCGGTATCCTGCAGGTTATGCCGATAACAGCGCGTCACGTTTGTCGTGACTACAACTTGCGCTGCGATATCAAACGGTTGCTGACAGATGAATCGTACAACACTATGATTTCGTCGGCCTATATCGCCGACCGTATGGCGGAATTCCGCGGCTCTTATGTGCTTGGACTTGCCGGCTACAATGCGGGGCCCGGACGGGCGCG
>DAOUZE010000448.1 GCA_030665765.1 Filomicrobium sp. | reverse complement strand
TCTGCTTCCGTAATGGATTACCTGCCGGCCAATATGAATTTTAAGGATGGCGAGGTTCAGGGTGATTATACAATGATTAGCGTAGGCCCTTACGATATATGGGCCATCGAGTATGGCTATACTCAAAGTGAAAAAGACCTCAAAGGTATACTGGACCGCGTGGCTGAGCCGGAGCTACAATACGCAACGGATGAGGACACATTCGGCCCCGACCCGTTGGCTCGTCGATATGACTTCAGCAAGGAACCTCTTGACTATGCCAATAACCAGATGCGCATCGCCCAGCATAATCGAGGACGCATCATCGACAAGCTCGTTAAAGATGGTGACAGTTGGGCCAAGGCTCGCCGCGGCTATGAGATGACCCTTGCCATGCAAATGCGTGCGATAAGTACTATGGGTAACTGGCTGGGCGGCGCCTTTGTTTATCGGGACAAGAAGGGGGACAAGAACGCTCGCTTGCCCATAGAGGTAGTACCGGCCAAGAAGCAGCGTGATGCGTTGAACTTTGTGATTGAAAACACGTTCAAAGATGAAGCTTTTGGCCTGACGCAGGACCTTTTGCGTCGCATGACCGTGGATAAGTGGTTTGATGATATGTCGTCGGTTATGACTGATGCAACCTGGCCGATTCACGACCAAATTATGAGTATTCAAGCGAGTATTCTGGCCAGTCTGATGTATCCCACGACCCTTCGTCGGATTTATGACAATGAGTTTTTGGTTTCGGCTGATGAGGATGCGCTGACCCTGCCGGAGCTTCTCGATACTATCAGTAAAGCAATCTGGAGCGAATTAGACCAAAAACCCGATAAAAAGTACACCACTCGCAAGCCGATGATATCCAGTCTGCGACGAAACCTGCAGCGCGAGCATCTGGAGCGTTTGATTGACCTGAGCAAGTCGGATTCCCGAGGTACGGCGGCCTACAAACCAATCTCGAATTTAGTCCTGGAGAAACTCCGCCAGTCTTGCCCTTCTGTAAGCCACTCAAGATTGAAGTGGGCTACGGCGATGCTTTCGTAAAGCTTCTTCTTGCCTCGCTCGAAAAGCAGAAAAACGCTGCCGTTCTTTCCGGCCGCCAAGGACGAATAGGCACTGGGACCTTCGTACACCAGCCGCTTGGCCGGCCAGGTCTTTGCGCCATCGAAGCTCGCCCAAACCGTCATACGCACGCGTGAAGAACCTGGATTGTCTGGCGTACTGAACAAAAGTACATCCTTGCCGTTGGTTGCTTCAAGGGGCAGATGCACCAGCCCTGCGTTGCATCCATAACTCGGCTTGGTGCCGTATTTGAAGTAGAATGGCTGGCCGACTTCGTAGAGGTATTCGCAGACCTGCCAATCCGTCCACATGTGTCCACCATCGTAGCTCCAGGCGATCCGCCTGCGATGGTCTACTGCCATGTGACAGCGTGAGTTGTAGTAGATATGACCATTGGACAGCTCCGCCAGGGTCCCTTCTCCGGTCCCGCTCTGCACCGGTCCGCTTGTCTGCCAGGTCTTTCCACCATCATCGCTGTAGATTGCCGTGTTGTGGTTGTACGGCCACCACTCCTGGTCATTGTTGCCCTTAGGTGGCTGTATCCGAGCGGGCATTAGCAGCCTGCCCTTGTGCTTGCCGTAGCGTAGTGTAATTCCCGATTCCGAACAGGCCGTTTGCACGGGTACTGCGTCTGGGCTTCCGTGACCGACCGCATTGGGCCTAATTACGATCTCTTCTCTTTTCCAAGTCTTGCCTTGATCGCGGCTTCGCCAGAGGTACCCGCCCTTTGTGCGAACCACCATTACATCGCCGGTGTTCTCATCGACGATCGCACTGCCCCCGGCGTCAGAGCCGACTTCCTGGATAGGCCCCCAGTTTGTGCCGCCGTCCTCACTGCGGCGCAAGACCCGGCCGGATTTGGCAAAAGCCAGGACCGTTCCGTTAGTTGCCACGACAATATTCGGAATGCGCACTGAGGTGAAGAGGTTCTGTATCTCCAAAAACGGTGCAGCCTTCGGCCGCGTCTTTTCTTTCTCAGCGAAGCTTGCTCTTGGGAACAATGAGACCATCATACAACTTATAAGAAACACTCTTTTGCTCAACATATATTCCTCCTGTCAGTGTTTGCTCTCTTCCCAGCAAACCATCGAGATAGCGGACCTTCGTCTGATCTGTTTAATTTCAAAAGCATTGAGGATCGCCTTCGAGCCTTCGCGTCCTCGTCTGGCCGGGTCGGGATAGTCGTTGTTGCCGCCGTCGATGACTACCAAAACATCATTGGAGCCGTCCGTCTTGAACCGGATCACAGACTTACCGACCTTGGCGTCCGAGGTCGCGCTGGTCACGTCGATATCGCGAGCCTCCTGGATCGAAGCAACGCCTTTGCCCGTGCCTGTGCCGATGTCCCATCCGCGATAGCCCGGCAGCGGCTGGGCGGGCAGCGGTATGGCGCGCACCAGCGGCAGGTTCGGCATGCGCGAAGGCTGATCCAGGCTGTTGCGCGTGCTCTGCTTCCTCGGCTCCCAGTGGTTGTGGTAGCACGTCATTTCGTATTCGCCGGCAGGCAGGCCATTGATGCGCATAAGGATGTCGCCCGTTCGCTCTCCGCCCCAGTCGATGTTGTGGAACCAGCTGTTGGCGATAGGGTCTCCTTTCGGCTTGCCGGTCGGTCGTCCTCCGCCGCCGAGATTGTCGCGACTCATGCCGTACACAGCAAATCCCCCGTTTCCGTGGCTACCGCAATCGAGCATAACGTGTACGCC
>DAOUZE010000244.1 GCA_030665765.1 Filomicrobium sp. | reverse complement strand
GGTTCGATAAAGCTGAACTGAGCTAGCGGCAGATCCAAAGCGGAGGCCGGGATAGGATCGTTCCGGCCTTCTCAATCGACACCGACGGTTGCGGAGCGCCGTTATCCGTCCTTTTCACGGATCGGGAACACGCTACAATTGACGCATGACCGAACCGATGATTGTTGCCACCATCCTTTGCACTTTCTTGCTCGCCGGAGCGGTGAAGGGTATTATTGGACTGGGGCTCCCAACCGTCAGCCTCGGACTTCTGACGGCGGCCCTCGACCTACCGACAGCAATGGCGCTTCTGCTGGTTCCCTCCTTCGTTACCAACTTCGGGCAGGCGCTCGTCGGTGGTAACGGCATCGAAACCCTCCGTCGCATCTGGCCGTTCCTATTGATGGCATCGGCCACCGTTTGGATTGGCGCAAGCGCGTTGACCAGCGTTGATCTGGCTCTGCTTTCCGCTTTACTCGGTTTCCTACTGGTCGCCTACGCGCTCATAAGTCTTGTTGGCATCCGGTTGGCGATCGATCCACACCAGGAAGTCTGGGCCGGCCCCTTGATTGGAACCGCGAACGGCGTGTTGACCGGGTTGACGGGATCTTTCGTCGTGCCAGGCGTGATGTTCCTCCAGGCCATCGGTCTTTCGCGTGACCGTTTAATACAAGCCATGGGCATGCTCTTTACAGCCTCGACTGTCGCACTGGCGTTGGCCCTAAAGGGTAACAGCCTGCTAACCGCCGAGCTTGGTCTTCTGTCCACTCTCGCTCTTGTACCTGCGCTGATCGGCATGGTGTTCGGTCAGAGCATACGTCAACGACTTTCCGAACCCGTCTTCCGCCGCATTTTCTTTGTCGCGCTCTTGTTCTTGGGCACCTATATCATTGCCAACGCGGCGTTCGACCTGCGCTAGCCTGCGGCGCGTCGATCAGACCAGACTTTCCCGAAATGAGGAGACTATCGCCACTTGCCTGAGCTTCCCGAGGTTGAAACGGTCCGCCGCGGCCTCGCGCCGGTGCTGACTGGCAAGCGTATTGTTCGCGTTCAGCAGCGCCGCCCAGACCTGCGTTTCCCGCTGCCCGACAGGTTTGCCGAGCGCGTCGCCGGCCGCCGCATAGCTGCACTGACCCGCCGTGCCAAATATCTCGTTGCCGACTTCGACGGCGGGGAGACCCTGGTCATGCATCTGGGCATGTCCGGACGCTTCACCATCGCGCAGCCAGACGCTCACGATCGAGTGCCAGGCGATTTTACACACGACACCGGCGCCGATCGCAAACACGATCACGTCGTCTTTCACACCGGGGACGGTGCAACCGTCACCTATAACGATCCTCGCCGTTTCGGCTTCATGGTGATGATTCCGACAGTGGATTTTGAAAGCCACCCGCTGATCCGTAGCCTTGGCCCCGAACCGCTCGGCAATTCCTTGAACGCGGCCTACCTGGCGACCCGCGCGCAAGGTCGAACAGCCGATCTAAAGGCATTTTTGATGGACCAACGCAACGTCGCAGGTCTCGGCAACATCTACGTTTGTGAAGCCCTTCACTGGGCCGGCTTATCGCCGAAACGAGCCGCGCGATGTCTGGTAAAGAAAACAGGCGCTCCAACCGAGCGCACTGAGCGGCTGGTTGCCGCCATTCGCGACGTTCTGAGTGCGGCAATAGACGCTGGCGGTTCTTCGCTCCGCGATTATCGTCAGGCCGATGGTGCGCTGGGCTACTTTCAGCACTCGTTTTCGGTTTACGGACGCGAAACTGAGCCTTGCAAAAGGCCGGGCTGCCGGGGCACGGTGCGCCGGATTGTGCAGTCAGGGCGATCGACTTTTCTGTGCTCCGGTTGCCAGCGCTGAGTTCTCCTCCACCCACATCCGAGGGCAATAGACGCATGAATTACAAAACCATCATCGTCGAGACCAAAGGTCGCGTCGGCGTCATCACATTGAACCGTCCTGAAGCGCTCAATGCACTCAACAGCCAGCTCGTCAAGGAGATGAGCGAAGCCCTTACCGCATTCGAAGCAGACGAGGGCGTAGGGGCCATCGTGATAGCCGGTTCCGAAAAGGCCTTCGCCGCCGGTGCCGACATCAAGGAGATGGCACCCAAGAGCTACATGGACGTCTACAAGGAGGACTTTGTTGCGACTTGGGATGCGGCCGCTCATTGCCGCAAGCCGGTGATCGCCGCAGTTGCCGGCTATTGCCTCGGCGGCGGTTGCGAACTCGCCATGCAGTGCGACATCATTATCGCTGCTGACACAGCCAAATTCGGCCAGCCGGAAATCACCCTTGGCATCATGCCCGGCATCGGCGGCACGCAGCGGTTAATTCGCGCGGTTGGAAAAGCTAAAGCCATGGATCTTTGCCTAACGGGGCGCATGATGGGCGCCGAAGAAGCCGAACGTTCGGGACTTGTCGCCAAGATCGTGCCGGTTTCGGAACTCGCCCTAGAAGCCGAGAAAGTTGCCACCAAGGTCGCATCCATGTCGCTTCCCGCCGCGATGATGACAAAGGAAACAATCAACCGTGCCTACGAGATGACATTGTCGGAAGGGATTCTATTCGAGCGCCGCGTGTTCCACGCCATGTTCGCCACCGAGGATCAGAAGGAAGGCATGGCCGCGTTTACTGAAAAGCGCAAACCGAATTTCAGCCACCGCTGATCCCTAGCAGCAGTGGGCTTCCCTCACGTCCCCACCGTTGCGCGCCTCAACTTGAAATGCGTAATCGCCGAAATGACGGAGGTCACAACAAGCGCCAACCCGCCGGCCACGAAAACATGATTGGCCGGCCAGTCCGCTTTCAGGCTCGCCAACTTGCCCGAGCTAACCAGCATTCCTAGCGCAATCGCCGCAGCCGCGGCTTGCGCCATAGCAAGCATGGCCGAGACGTCGAGCGCGGTCTGCGAACGGAATTGGCTTTCGCGATCTCCCAGCATATGCACGAATCCCAGAAGCGCGCCCGCTATCAACGCCATTGCCGATCCGTATTGCCAACTGTGGAACCACCACAACTCGGTCAGGCCGTAGACCGCAAAAATAGCAAGCGCGCCCCAGGCATAGACCAAGGCCATTAGCCGCGCATTGCGCCTTGAAGCGTGTAGCGCTGCTTCAGGATCAGCCCGCATCGCGGCGGCCGGATCAATCCAGATTGGTCGGTTGATGGCGAAGGTTGCGTCGACAGCGATGATCGCGAAGCTAAGCGCAGCGCCAAGGCACGTATATTTTGCGTCGAAGCTGACAGCTCCGACCATAACCGCGATGGTCGCCACAATGACCAACACCAGCAATGGTATGCGTGATTGCAGAGACATATAACCCCGGACTAAAACCAAAAAATGCGATCGATGAGATCAACCAGTCGTGAATGAATTCAGCGCAAAATCGCAGCCGACACCCTCGAACGCTAAGCGTTCTGTGTGCCTGCCTTTTCACGCTGGTGTTTGGTGTAGAGCGCGTTGGCGGTGATTAACGCAACCGATAGCGCTCCAAAAAAGAATATATTGTTGGCCGCCCAATCCTGCCATCCCGGATTGCCCGGGGCAGTCACCGGGAATTTTCCGTCAATGACCAAACCCAGCATGACGATCAACATGCCGAAGAGCTGGCCAATCGATAAATACTTAGCAAGTTTTTGGAGCGTCTCATCGGTCCGGCCGGCAGCCTCGTCGCGGTCGAGTGTCGCAGCGAAAAACAAGCACAAAGCACCAATCACCGCGAAGGCGCCGGTGAACACGAGCCACTCTTTCCAGCTCAGAATGAAGTAATATGTCGTAAACAAGCTCAGCGCGCCCCACACCCAGACCAGACCCATGTAGCGCGCGGTCGATGCCGCCACCAGGTTTTCGCTGGCGCCTGCTTTGCGTTGTTGCCGGTTTTCCGTGACCGCCATCGCGGCCATCGACAAACTAATGAGAGCGGCGGCGACGGCGTGGATGGTTAAATCTCCGACGGCTCCACTGAGAACAATGATTGCGAGACCTACGGCCAGCGAAATCATCCAGATGGCGAGCGATGACATGAGAACTTCCCCCCCGTTGGTATTTCAATTGGCCGCGATTTGGATCTCAGCACCTTTTGAATCTCTGGCGGCCGACCGGTTCGTCTCTAGCACGATTCACAATTCTGATTCGATATGCAATTCGCACCTTACAGAGCTTCCTCGCCTTGCTACCTCTCAAGCGCAGAACGGGAAATAGTTACAGGGATTGCGGCTGGTTCTTGCCAACCACCTGATACACCAAGATGGCCCCCAGAGACCGTAAAGCCCAATAGCCAGCGCGATCCCTAGAGCCATCTCCGAATATGCCGAGAAGTCGAAAAGCAGTAGGAAGGTGAAAGTCGGCGCACGGCGCCGGACGGTGCCAAAACCAATCGTCCCGGTGGCTCGCGCTTCAGATGCCTGGTCGGCCATCAGCCGCAAGAACAATGAAACGAATAGAGTACACTTCCGCAGTGAGCACCGCGCCTCGCTATGCCACCTCAGATCGGCAAGGTACGAGATGATCCCGAACGTGAAGAAGCAGATGCCGATTGGTAGTAGAATCGTCATTTGCGGCGCCGTTATTCCGACCAGCGCAACAAGGTTCTCGGTCCTGAACCCGGCGTACTTTTAACATCCCAGAATGCTCAGATTGCGCCGCGATACCAAACCAGATCAGCCAGCCGGCATGCAGCTCTGGTCGTATGTAGATGACCGCGCAGCTACGGCGCGAGTCGCACGTCCCACAAGTCGAAAAACCGATCGAGAGTCGGCAAAGTGTCCATTCGCGCGGAATTCTGGCTCCAAACCTCTCCAAATTCGTATCATAGAGTGCGCACCGCCGGCGCAAACGCCATGATGAAAACCTGGCCTTGGAACAGCAACTTAGAGGGACCAGTTTGATGTAAACGCACCGCTCGGCTCGATCGCTGGTCAACGACTGCCTACTGTGCAACCTCGATCTGATGCGGGGTATTGAGGCGTTCTGGCGTTGACCATGGGGCGGACAGCGACTATAAGGCGCAATACATTACCGCCCTGCTGTTCCAGTCGGGCGGTTATTCTGTGTCGCCGCCTCCTTGTTGCAGATCCGACGGATATGTGCGGAGCACAACAGGTCGCAAGGCGACCGACACTCATAAGGGTAACCACCTAATGGCGAATACGAAGTCGGCGAAGAAAGCCGTTCGCAAGATCGAAACCCGGACCGCGGCCAACAAATCGCATCGCACGCGCATGCGTAATGAGGTGCGCCGTCTCGAAGAAGCGATCGCATCCGGTGAGCAGGATAAGGCGTTCGCCGCCCTAAAGGTCGCGGAGCCTCTGATTGCCCGCAGCGCTCAGAAGGGCATCATCCATCGCAACAACGCGTCGCGGAAGGTTTCCCGCCTGAACAGCCGCATCAAGGCGATGGCGCAGGGCTAATCCAGCGCGTCAATTCGCCAACCGCAGACCGCCATCAAGAGAGCCGAATTGTAAGTACTGCGCGTTCACCGCACGCCGAGTAGGGCGCTGCTGGACTCTGCAACGCTTGTGTCTTCCAAAAGCAACTTAACACGTGCGTCCCAGCGAAAGAGTTCGCGGGGCCGAACGTGTTCGACTTTTTGCAAATGGGAACGCGCCGCCCGAGGCCCTATACAATACAAGTTAAGCCGTTTTGAAAAAAAGTTATTTTGACATCGTTTGAGAAGAGATAATCCGGGTGAGAAAAGAATTTTGCATCCC
>DAOUZE010000320.1 GCA_030665765.1 Filomicrobium sp. | reverse complement strand
TTCGCGATCGCGTCCGCACGGGTCGCCACGAGGCCATCAGACGCCTCGGAGCGGATGTCGTCGACCAACTTCTGCACGCGTGCGGGAATGAGCTCGGTGAGTTCATGCTGCTCGGCTTCCGCTTTCAATTGCTGCGGCCGTTCGAACACCAGGTAATTAACGAGAAAGAACGCGGCGAGTCCGGCGGCCAGGCCAACGACGTATCGTCCCCAGCTTCCGCGCGTCACATAGAGTTTCGCCAATCGCGACGACAGCGTGTTGGGGTCCGGCGGCGTGTAGGTGAAGCGGTTTTCCTCCAGCGCCCGCACACCCTCTTCGAGTATGCGGTTGGGCACCTCGATCCCCTGGCCGCTGTAGATTTTCCGCAACCGGTCGATCAGGTCCTTGCGGCGGGCTTCATCATTGAGCTCGCGCTCGACCAGACTGCGGTCGTGGCGCAGCGTGTCGACAACGTCCATGGCGATCATGACGTCGTCGAGCGGCGTTTTGCTTGGCGCCGCGTCGCTGGCTTCAACGCCGCTCTTCGCGACAGCAGTTTGAAGATTCGATCCGCTGTTCATCTGATGCGGCGAGCCTAGTTTAGCAACTGTTCGCCATCGGCGGCGAGTCGCGCCATACGCTTCTTGCCATCTTCGACGGCTTCGCGGATTTCTTCCGAGTTCCGCGTAGCAAGCACCCGCATCTCGTCAATGATCTCGCGTGTTCGCATCTGGAAACTGACCACCGAGTCGACCAGCATTTTTACCGATTCCGCTTTAACTGTTGGGCCGTAGCCAGCCCTGATGGCAGCCTCCTGCACCTGATCACCGATCTCCGAGAGTGTTTCAAGGCTCTTATCGATGCCTTCCTTCATGCTCTCCAGTGTCCGTGTCGATTCATGGAGCCCGAAAAGCCCGGTGAAGGACGCCTTAAGCGCCGTGAGAACGGCTTCGTTGGTCGAAAAGAAGCTAACCGCCTGCTGGTAGACACGTTCCTTGGCGTTGGTTGTCTGCACCAACCGTGACATGACAACTTCGGAGGTATTGTAGCCAATGGTCAGGTTGTCGGCGAGGTCCTTGGCAATCTGATAACGCTTGTCCTGATCCTGCAACGCACGGATCTTGGCGTCGCGGTCCATTTCCAGTTCGGCCCGCTCGGTGATGTCGTCGCCTTTGTAGTTCGCGACTTTCTTGGAAGCCTTTTCTAGCGCCACTTTGGCTGCCTTGAGCTGCTTTTCCGCCTTTTGGAGTACCTTCAGCGATAGGACCTGCGCCTGTTTGTAGGCGCCACGGAAATCGTTGTAGGCATCAAGAATTCGGCCTTCCCGGATAATCTGATCCTTGGCGTCCTTGGCGACCTCGAGATAGGTGTGCCGGATTTCATCAAAGCGTTCCGAGATGTCGCCGCGGCGAACCTTCATCCAGACATTAGCGACCCGTTCAAAGGTGTTGATCTTGCCGTCTTCGATCTGGTCGACGAGGCGCTTTGCGTCATCTCTGATGGAGTTGAACGCAAAAATGATGTCTTCATAACGCGAACCGATATGCATGGCCGAGATTTCGTTACGAACGATTTCGTTGAACAGCGACACCTGCGACAGCGTCTTGGCGATGACCGCGACGTTGTCACGATCGAGGTCGTAGATTTTTTCGAGGAGCCCGCCGATCGGAGTGACTTCCTGCGACTTCGTGTCGAGACCTAACTCGCGGACTTGTTTGAGGGCCTTGTCGAGTTGCTTGAGTGCTGTGCCCTTGGCCATGGTGACGCTTCCCCATTGCTACAATGCTTCGTGAAAAACCTGATTTTCCAGTAGCAATACGATGTTGCACGAGGCAAATGCAATCAACCTTGAGCAATACAGTAAGCGCCGGGCGGACGTACTAAGCATTGCAAAGCGATCCCCACTTGACCGCCGCCGCGTCACGCAGCAAGAACTAAGACCATGACGCACATTTCACGCATTGATCGACGGTTTTCCGTCCTAAAGGAGCATGGTCGCGCCGCCTTGGTGACTTTCATCACCGCTGGTGATCCGGACCTCGACACATCGCGCACAATCCTATTGGGCCTACCAGAGGCAGGCGCCGATATCATCGAACTCGGAATGCCCTTCTCCGATCCGATGGCTGACGGGCCAGCCATCCAAGCCTCCTCGCAGCGCGCGCTCAAAGCTGGCCAGACCATGCGAAGGACGCTTGATCTCGTCGCCGACTTCCGCAAGGGCGATCCCGATACCCCGATCGTCTTGATGGGCTACTACAACCCAATTTATGTCTACCCTGTCGAGAACTTCCTCGATGAGGCCGCGCAGGCCGGTGTTGATGGACTGATTGTCGTCGACGTCCCCCCGGAAGCCGACGAGGAAGTCTGCCTGCCGGCCGTTGATCGCGGGCTGAACTTCATCCGACTTGCGACGCCGACCACCGACGACAAGCGGCTTCCGGCGGTCCTCGCCAACACATCGGGCTTTGTCTACTACGTATCGATCACCGGTATCACGGGCGCCGCCACGCCCGACGTTGCCAATGTCCACGCTCAGGTGAAGCGGATTAAGGGTTCTACCGATCTGCCTGTTGCGGTAGGCTTTGGCGTACGCACCGGTGAGCAGGCCAAAGCCATCGCCGAGGGCGCTGACGGCGTTGTTGTCGGCTCCGCATTGGTAACCGCGATTGCCGAAACCCTGGGGACTGATGGCCAGGCCACTGGCAAAACGGTGCCTGCCATCCTAAGTCTTGTAAAGGGTCTAGCGAGCGCCCTGAGGGCTTGAATTTCGAGCCCGGCGGTAGACTTGTGGCGTTGATTTGCCGTGATCGGCGCAACGGCAGACCGCTGATTATCTGGAAAAATGTAGGCAATTCAGTGCAAAAGCCGGGACAGCTGGCCTGCGATGCTTTGTCCATCCGTTGATAGTAAACCGTTGCAGTGCGAAACGGACGCGACTTGTGCTAAGACAATCTCTAATGTCAACAACGCAGGCTCCTCCAGCTAGGAGCGTTTCAAAGTGAACTGGATCAATAACTTCGTTCGCCCAAAGATTCGCGGTTTCCTCACAACTAAACGCGAGGTGCCCGATAATCTGTGGCGGACCTGCCCAGTCAGTGGCCAGATGGTCTTCTACAAGGACCTGGAAGCCAATCAATTTGTTTTTCCCGGCTCGGATTATCACGAACGCGTGGGCGCACACGATCGATTGAAATCTCTGTTCGACGATGCTGCCTTCGAGGAGATCCAAGTTCCAGGCGCCGCGGTTGATCCATTAAGGTTCCGCGATGGGCGTCGTTACACCGACCGATTGAGGGATGCGAAGTCAACGACCGCACTCGACGATGCCGTGCTTGTTGGCGAAGGCGCCCTTGATGGCCAGGCATGTGTCGCGGCGGTCCAGGATTTTCGCTTTATGGCCGGCTCGCTTGGCATGGCCGCTGGCGAAGCGGTGATCGCCGGCATGCTGCGCGCGGTAGAGCGCCAGACACCGTTCATCTTTTTTGCCGCTTCGGGCGGCGCCCGCATGCAAGAGGGTATCCTCTCACTCATGCAGATGCCGCGTACGACGATTGCCGTCCAACGGCTGCGCGAGGCGCGTCTACCTTACATCGTCGTTCTTACGCACCCGACAAGCGGTGGCGTCACCGCATCCTACGCCATGTTGGGCGACGTCCACATCGCCGAGCCTGGAGCCCTCATCTGCTTCGCCGGCCCCCGTGTGATTCAGCAAACAATCCGCGAGCAACTGCCAGAAGGCTTCCAGCGATCCGAATATCTCGTCGAGCACGGCATGGTCGACATGGTCGTCCACCGCCACAAGCTGCGTGAGACATTGTCGCGAACCTGCCGTCTGTTGATGGGAGGGCGTAAGCACGCCGAGGCCTCTGTTCAAGAAACCGATGCTTTCGCGAAGCCCGCTGCACGTACGCGCGGATTGATTGAACGGCTGCCGGTCGAGGTCAATGGAAGTGAGTATCCCAGCGAGAAGGCACCTGAAGCGCTCAAGACCGCCAACCGGGAAACAACGGCCAAGGCGCCGAAACCCGCCAAGGATAATGGCGCTAGGAAGGAGCGCCGGACGATTGAGGTCATGCCGGTCAAGAAGCCGGGTTCCGCCAAGTTGAGTGAGGCGCCCAAAAAGACAGCGGATACGGTTGCGCCGAAGCCGCCTGGCCAGCCTCCGGCCGCAACAAAGACCTAAGCCGCGCCGTCCCTGCAAGGGGGGCAAGGACAACCGAAACAATCTCCCTGTCAGTTCTCA
>DAOUZE010000130.1 GCA_030665765.1 Filomicrobium sp. | reverse complement strand
AGTCGGTTCGAGCCGAACTAAATCGCCATCTCTTTTCGGGCTCTCTCGACGCTTTTTTCAGGGGAGAGCGATCGCCCTGCTAGCAAGGGTGGACAAAACAAAAAAGCGGCCGCTCCCCCAACAGCGGCCGCTTTTTTTTTTTTTTCACCCATGCTAGCAGGGCGATCCCTCTCCGCTTAAAAAATCGTCGAGAGAGCCCGAAAAGAGATGGCGATTTAGTTCGGCTCGAACCGACTCTAGAGCTTTCTGAGTGCCACCCGTTCAATCCTATGGCTTGCCGACTTGCGGAGGATCAGTCGCGCCCGCTGCTTGGTTGGCAGTATATTCTCTTCCAGGTTCTTGCGGTTGATGTCCCGCCAGATCTGTTGTCCCTTTGCCCGGGCGGCCTCATCGCTCAACAACGCATACTGGTGGAAATAGGCCGCGGGATCACGGAATGCCGTTTTGCGAAGCCGCATAAAACGTTCAACGTACCAATGCTCGATGAGGTCCAGATCGGCATCCAGATAAATCGAGAAATCGAAGAAATCCGAAATAAACGGAATAGCTTTTCCGTCCTTCGGCAAGCGCGCCGGCTGAAGCACATTGAGACCTTCAACGATTAGGATATCCGGCCGTTCTATGACAACATCCTTGCCGAACAGAATGTCGTAATGAAAGTGCGAATAGACAGGCGCTACAACGCGCTGACGCCCGGATTTCACTCCGACCAAAAAGTTCCGGAGTTTGATCGAATCAAAACTCTCCGGGAACCCTTTGCGATCCATCAACCCGCGCTCTTCCAGCTCGCTGTTGGGAAACAGGAATCCGTCTGTCGTAATTAGGTCGACACGGGGGTGATCCGGCCACCGTGCGAGCAGAGCTTGCAGAACACGCGCCGTCGTGCTCTTGCCGATTGCGACCGATCCAGCAACACCAATAATGAAAGGAACCTTGCGTTCCTTCTGTCCTAAGAATTTAGAAGTCACCGCATGCAGTTCCTGCGCGGCGGCCACGTAGAGATTAAGAAGCCGCGACAGTGGGAGGTAGATGGTCTCAACTTCCGTCACAGACAGCGATTCAATCAGCCCGGACAGCTCGTCCAGCTCCCGCGGCACTAGGGTCATCGGCGTATCGGCTCTCAGGTTGGCCCACTCCTCCCGGCTGAAGAACTGATATGGAGAAAACTCCAACCTGGGGGGGATGATATCGGAGTCTGCCACTGGCTTATGTCCGGTCCGCCGTCTCTCGACGGCTTGCCTTCTCCTGCAGACCAGACATCCCAGTCCGGCCCTCGAGAACAGCTAATACTTCGGCGATGTCGATGTCGCGCGATTCCAACAACACCAGGAGATGGTAGATGAGATCGGCGGCTTCACCCCGAAACGCATCATCGTCCTCACTCAACGCCGCGATAACGGTCTCGGTAGCCTCCTCACCCAGCTTCTTGGCGCAACGCTTAGGTCCGCCATCGAGTAATTGCCTCGTATAGGATTTGTCTGCACCGGCAGCACGTCGCCCCCGGATCGTCGTTGCAAGCCGCATCAAGACCGCGTCTTTCATAAGTTTCTCTGTGCTGCAAACTTCGTAAACCTAATCGAGCAGGCCCCATCCAGATCGTCAAGCAGATGCGACCAACAAATGGATAAGCACAGATTGGTAGCAGGAAAGTAGGCTCAGTTGTAGGAGCCGGTCAGTCTCATACGGATGTATTCGAGCTGATCAAAGTTGCCATACTTGATTGTTAGAGTTCCGCTTTCACCGGAGCCGCGTTTTATCTCGATCTTAAGGCCCAAGGCTTCCGTGAGGTCCTTTTCGAACGCCTTTGTATCGGCGTCCTTTTCCCGCGTCTTGCGCACCTTCCCGGCGGTTTCTCCACCACCTTGCACCAGCGCCTCGACCGCACGCACATTAAGGTCGTCGGCAATAATCCTCTCGGCAAGATTGACGGCATCCTCCCGCCCAATGAGTGCCCGCGCGTGACCGGCCGTCAGTTTTCCCATCTGCACTAACGCCTGAACGGCGTCCGGCAACCTCAGCAAGCGCAGTGTATTGGCGACGTGACTGCGGCTCTTGCCGATGATCTCGGAAATCTGCTCCTGCGAATAATGGAACCGCTCGATCAGCTCGCGGTAACCAGCAGCTTCCTCGATCGCGTTCAGATCGGAACGCTGGACATTCTCAATGATAGCAAGCTCCAGCACTTCTTTGTCAGTGAGATCTCGCACAACGCAAGGGATTCGATGCAGACCCGCCTTGCCGCTCGCCCGCCAGCGGCGTTCCCCAGCGACAATCTCAAAGTAGCCTCCTGCAACCGCATCGGGTCTCACGAGGATTGGCTGCACCAATCCTTTGGAGCCGATTGATTCGGCTAATTCAGAAAGTTCATCATCCTGAAAATCGCGCCGCGGATTAAGACTGCTCGGCTTGATCTTGTCGATCGCGATAAGCTTATGTTCGCCCTCCAGCCGATCCCCGGACCTAGCGTCAATAGCTGTTCCACCGGACTTTCCACCGGCATCGCCAGGATCCGCAGCGCGCTTTGCAGCAACAGGAAGTGGTTCAACGTTGCTATTACCGTTTCCACCGATCAATGATGCAAGCCCCCGACCCAATCTGTTCTTCCTCGCCGGCGTGTTCATGCCGCGCCACCCTCTCAAATGCATCGGCCTCTGGCCACTAACCGGACTGCCAGAGACCTCTCCTGTGATGCCGCTATCTCCGCGGACAGGGCCAAGACTGGTGCCCCATCGTCATCGATCAGGCGGCCTTGAATTGCCGTTCACGCTCAATGATCTCCGTCGCCAGGCGGATGTAAGCCTGACTGCCCGCACATTCATAATCGTATAGCAAGAGCGGTTTGCCATGCGAGGGAGCCTCAGCAACCCTTGTGTTTCGCGGAATAACGGTGTTGTAGACCTTCGGCCCAAAGAATTCGCGCACGTTCTCCGCGACCTCCTTCGACAGCGAGGTCCGCGCATCATGCATCGTCAACACAACACCCTGGATCTCCAGCACCGGGTTCAAAGTCCCCCGTATCTGGTCGATCGTCTCCTTGAACTGCGAGATCCCTTCAAGTGCGAAGAATTCGCATTGCACGGGCACCAGAACTGCATCCGCCGCCGTCATCGCGTTAAGCGTGAGAGTGTTCACCGACGGTGGGCAGTCGATCAGGAGGTAGGAATAGGATTCATCCTCCGGCAGCCCCTGACAGTATTGAATAAGCTCAGCCACGGCGTCCCGAAGCCGGAACGGCCGATCCGCTTCATGAAAGATTTCGGCTTCCAGCCCCACCAGATCAACGTTCGCCGCTACTAGATCAAGCCCGGGTACGGCTGTCTTTAGCGCTGCCGTGGCGAGACTGACCTTACCGACCATTACATCATAAGATGTATATGCACGGTCTGCCGGTTCGATGCCGAGGCCCGTTGACGCGTTCCCCTGGGAATCCAGGTCCACCAGTAGAACGCGCTCGCCGACGGCAACCAGTGCAGTCGAAAGATTGATGGCTGTCGTGGTCTTACCAACCCCGCCCTTCTGGTTTGCGATGGCGAGGACACGCGGGCGTTTGCTGGCAGAATTTGCGCCTGTCACGGCTATATTCCTTCGCTCTTGGCCTCCGGCCCGGTCACAACCACGATTCGCGATTGCTGCTCCGTTAGGCTATCGGCCAGCTCATATCTGAAACGCCACCTCCGACTCGCGGTCTCTATTTCCTGTTGAACGTCCTGACCCTTCAAAAACAACGCAACCGTGCCGGGACCGAAAAAAGGAACAGTCAAACCGATGAGCCGATCGAGCGGCGCCAATGCACGTGCCGTCAACACATCCACAGATGTGTATCTACCCTGAGTCGACGATAACTCGATTCGCATGTCAGCAATGTCCACAGGCACGGAAGTCTTTCGAGAGATTTCCCCAAGGAAAGCTGCTTTTCGGCTATCACTCTCGATGAGAACATGCGGGTTATCGGATTCTAGACAATTACGGTCAGCCCGGAGAATCGCCAGCACCATCCCTGGAAAACCGGCGCCCGAACCAAGATCTACCCATTGTCGGGCACCATCAGGAGCAAGTCGGAATAACTGCGCACTATCTGCAAAATGCCGATGCCAGATGTCATCCAGTGTACTCGGCGCTACCAGGTTGATCTTTTTTTGCCAGCGCCGCAGGAGCCCCTCGTAAACGACGAGTCGTTCAAGTGTCTCCGCAGACACCTGAAATTGAGCCTGGAAGTCTTCCGGCCCTGTAACCCTCATCCGTCGAGTGTCCTGAACCATCTATCAGGCCGACGCCCTAACCGTCAGCTTCTTCAAGTAAGCCGCCAGCAGCATCATCGCGGCCGGTGTCATGCCATCGATCCTTTGCGCCTGCGCCAGGTTGTGGGGACGGCATTGCTCCAGCTTCTGACGCAATTCGTTCGACAAGCTGGAAATGGAAGCGTAATCGAAATCCTCTGGAATCACGATCGCAGTGTCACGCCGCAAGGCCGCAACATCCTCTTCTTGCCGGCGCACGTAGGCAAAGTAGCGCGCATCGACGGAAAGCTGTCCCACGATTGCAGCGTCGAGCTGCGAGAGTTCCGGCCAAATCCGCTGCAAGTGCTCGATGGAGATCTCGGCAAGCGACAGTAAATCAACCGCCGAGCGCCGCCGCCCGTCCTTATTGAGCCGGATGTCGTAGCGTTCCGCCGCGTTCGGCGTTAGCGACAGCCGCTCAAGCAATTCCTGCCCATCCCGCAACGCCGCCATTTTGGCTTCGAACAAATGCCTTCGTTTATCACCGACACAGCCGATCGATAGACCCAGCGGGGTTAGCCGTTGATCGGCATTATCCGCGCGTAGCTTCAACCGGAATTCCGCCCGTGAAGTGAACATCCGATAGGGCTCGGATACTCCGCGCGTCACCAGATCATCGATCATCACACCCAGATAGCCGTCGGCTCTTGACACAACGACATCGCGTTCTCCACCAGCCGCCAGCAACGTCGCGTTGAGTCCCGCTATGAGACCCTGAGCACCAGCCTCTTCATATCCAGTCGTGCCATTGATCTGACCAGCCAAGAACAGACCTGATATTTTTTTGACCTCGAGCGTCGGCTTCAGTGAGCGCGGATCGACATAGTCATACTCAATCGCATAGCCAGGACGCTGGATCTCGACCCGTTCAAGGCCTGGCATGGTCCGCAGGAAAGCCGTCTGAACCTCTGCCGGCAGCGATGTCGAAACGCCGTTCGGATAAACGAGATCATCATCAAGGCCTTCCGGCTCCAGGAACACCTGATGCGAGGACCGGTCGGCAAACCGCACGACCTTGTCTTCGATCGATGGGCAATAGCGTGGCCCTACACTCTGGATTGCACCCGAATAAATCGGCGCCCGAGACAAGTTCGCCCGAATGATTTCATGCGTCTCCGGCGTCGTCTTGGTGATACCGCAGGCAATCTGTGGCGTCATAATCCGCTCGGTTAGGAACGAGAACGGCACCGGCGGGTCATCGGCTGGCTGCATCTCCAAGCACGTCCAGTCGATCGAGCCCGACACGAGCCGTGCCGGGGTACCGGTTTTGAGCCGGCCCATCTGAAGCCCGAGACTGTAAAGGCGCTCGGACAACTTACGCGCGGGCGCTTCACCTGCTCGCCCGGCAGGGATCCGCTCATCCCCCATGTGGATCAATCCGTTGAGGAATGTACCGGTAGTTAGAACAACCGCACCGCCATGCAGGAGGCTTCCATCACGAGTGACGACACCTGCAACGCAGTCTCCCTCAACAATAACATCCTCCACCCCACCCTCGATGACGACCAGGTTCGGGATTGCTTGGATCTCCGCCTGCATCGCCTCGCGGTAGAGCTTCCGGTCCGCCTGCGCCCGCGGACCCTGCACGGCAGGTCCTTTGGAGCGGTTGAGAAGACGGAACTGAATACCTGCCCGATCCGCAACTCGGCCCATCAAGCCATCAAGCGCATCGATTTCTCGCACTAGATGGCCCTTGCCGAGACCGCCAATGGCAGGATTGCACGACATCTCGCCGATGGTGTCGAACCGGTGCGTGACAAGTGCGGTATCCGCACCTAGGCGCGCGGCAGCAGCCGCGGCCTCAGAGCCAGCGTGTCCGCCACCAACAACGATCACATCAAATCTCGTTTTCATGGCTCAGTCTTTAGAGTTTGGCCGGTTTAGATGGAAGCTGGTAGACCGCCGAGAACGCACCGAGCACCTATCCACAAGCGTATTAACACAAACTATTGACGAATGATTCACGTGAAACATCAGGCTCGGTCTAGGTATTTTAATCCCCTTGAATAAACTTCCCGAAATTGATTCACGTGAAACACAAGAAAACAGATCACTTCGTTACTTGCCAATACAGAAACGGCCGAACACCTCATCCAATACGTCCTCGGGATCGATACGTCCGGAGATACGACCCAGCGCGTCTGATGCCAACCGCAGATCTTCCGCCCGCAACTCGACATCTGAAGTCTTACCAAGGAATGCCAATAGATACTGATGACAACTTGCCAGCTGCGATCGATGACGTAAGCGAGTGATCACGGTGTCCTCCCTTGTCCCGGTTTTCCTCCGCGCCACCAGCGCAACAATTTTGATCAGCTCGGCAATACCTTCACCCGTCTTGGCCGACACGCGAATGTCGCCGACGGCATCATTGCCACCGGCTTCGCCAATGAGATCGCTTTTGTTAACGAGAACAATCTGTTCACCGGAGGAACCGACTGAGGGTATATCCACGCCCGCTGCACCTTCGGAACCATCCACCACCCGTATCACCAAGTCCGCATCCTGTGCCCGCGCTAGTGTCCTACGCATTCCTTCACGTTCAACATCTCCAGATGCCTCGCGCAATCCAGCCGTATCCGAAACGACAACCGGCAATCCCTCCAGATCGAGACGCACTTCAATGACGTCCCGGGTCGTACCGGCTTCTGAGGAAACAATCGCCACGTCCCGTCGCGCCAGGACGTTCAGAAGGCTCGACTTACCGACATTGGGTGCTCCGGCCAGCACCACTTGGAATCCGTCACGCAGGATCTCACCACGATGATCGTCATTGAGGTGACTGCCAATCTCGTCGCCAAGCTCGCGCACCCTTTCCTCGGCCTGCCCAACCGCGCCCTCAGCAACGTCTACTTCATCTGAAAAGTCGATTGCCGCCTCAACCAATCCCATCGCTTCAATCAGCTTTGCCCGCCACCGCTCGGTCAGACGAAACAACACCCCTCCGGCCTGCCGCAACGCCTGCACCCGCTGTGTCTCGGTTTCCGCGTCAATGAGATCGGCAAGCCCTTCGGCTTGTGAAAGATCGATTTTTCCGTTCTCAAACGCCCGCATTGAGAACTCACCGGGTTCGGCTAGGCGGCAGCCTTCGACCCGCCCAAGCACACGGAGTAGGGCGGCGGCAACTGCACGCCCGCCGTGGACTTGCAACTCCGCCAGATCCTCACCGGTGAAACTCGCTGGTCCCGGAAACCAAAGTACCAGTCCATGATCAATCAGACCTCCGGTTTGCGGATCGACCAACTTCCTAAGAACAGCTACGCGGGCCTTGGGCCGCCTCGCACTAAGGACATCGATGACATCTCCAGCTCTATCGCCGGAAACCCTGACCACAGCTACGCCAGCGCGGCCAGCCGCGCTGGATAGGGCAAAAATCGTATCGTTGGAGGTTGAATGGAAGGCCATCAATCTCGATTACTCGTTTAGGCCTTACTTACGCAACGGGGCACTGCCAATCAAGGAGACCCACCATGGGCCGCAACCGCTTGAGCGAGACGACTAGTCCTTACTTGCTGCAGCATAAGGACAACCCCGTCCACTGGTGGCCATGGGGCGCTGAAGCCTTGGCCGAGGCCAAAGCGACCGACAAGCCAATCCTTCTATCGATTGGTTACGCAGCATGCCACTGGTGCCACGTAATGGCGCACGAGAGCTTCGAAAACGAAGAAATTGCTGCTGTTATGAATGAGCTATTCATCAATATCAAAGTCGACCGTGAAGAACGTCCCGACATCGATGCCATCTATATGACAGCGCTTCACATGCAGGGTGAACAGGGTGGTTGGCCCCTAACTATGTTTCTCGACAGGGATGCACGACCGTTTTTCGGCGGCACTTACTTTCCCCCCGCTCCGCGCTTTGGCCGGCCTGGCTTCGTCGACGTTTTACACAATCTCGCCCGCATCTACCGAGAAGAGCCCGGTAGGGTCGCCCATAACGCCGAAGTCTTGACTGAGGCACTTGGGAAGAGAAGTACAGGATCAAGCGGTATCGTTGTCTCCGACCGCCTACTCTCAGAATTGACCCAGCGCATGGTTGGCGTCATCGATCCCCAACATGGCGGCATCCAAGGCGCACCGAAATTCCCGCAATGGAGTTTCTTTTGGATGCTATGGCGAGGTGCCATCCGATTTGACAAAAAACAAGCCGCCAATGCGGTTGAGAAAACCCTGACGCATATTTGCCAAGGCGGCATCTTCGATCACTTGGCAGGCGGTTTCGCCCGCTACTCCGTAGATGAGCGCTGGCTTGCTCCGCACTTCGAAAAAATGCTCTACGACAACGCGCTCCTCCTTGACCTGATGACCGAGGTCTGGCGCGAGACGCATAACCCGCTGTTCAAGATCCGCATTGCCGAAACCGTCGACTGGCTCGAACGAGAGATGGTCACCGAAGGCGGAGCCTTTGCAGCCTCCCTGGATGCCGATTCCGAAGGCGAGGAGGGAAAATTCTATGTCTGGTCCAAGCAGCATTTGACGGAGCTCCTCGGCCCGGAGGATGCCGAATTTTTCTCCCGCATCTATGACGTGACGGAAGACGGGAACTGGGAAGGACAAAATATCCTCAACCGCCTGCGAAGCCTCAGTCTCCTCTCGCGGGATGAGGAAGCAAGGCTTGCAGACCTCCGCGCAAAGCTTCTCATCCATCGTCAGGAGCGCATCCGCCCAGGCTGGGATGACAAGGTCCTTGTCGATTGGAATGGCCTGATGATCGCGGCCCTAACCCGCGCATCGAAAGTCTTCGATCGGCCTCAATGGCTCCAGCGGGCGCAGACCGTCTTCGCTTTCATTACCGATAAGGTGACTGTTGATGGACGCCTGCGGCACTCGTATCGCAATGGCAAACTGGGCGCGGCCGCCACCGCAAGCGACTACG
>DAOUZE010000115.1 GCA_030665765.1 Filomicrobium sp. | reverse complement strand
GGCAGCCTAAGTCTGCGAGCAGGATATTGTAAAAATTTGTGGCGAGGTCGAACCTGGCGGTGGCCGTATCGCCGAATGCCTCATTGATAATCAGCCCAAGCTTTCGACTCAATGCAGAGCTGAAATAGAAAGTTTGGCAGTGCGCTACAAATAGAGTCGGGTCACTCTCTAATTTCATTCACTACTAGCGCCTTCACACGCTTGTATTTATTGTTCTGCAAGAACAACCATCGGCGGCAACTTGGCCGTGAAAGATCGCATTGAACCGCCGCACCGGAGGCAGTTTTATTACCCTGCTCGGGTTTGGCGTTCGCGATCGATCCTATTGGTTGCTCCTTCTGATCGCCCCCATCGCTGATAGATTTCGTGATTGAATTGTCGGACGGCACTCGAGGCGGTGGCAACCTTCGGCTAGAGACCGCCCCGAGCGTTTTGCCGATAAGGCGGAGGGGATTACTTGCCGCCGTCTTAGAGTTCGTTTCAGCGGATGAGATGCTAATTGCACCGGTGGGATGAGTTGCCCAGTTTGACTTTCCAGGAAGTTCGCGCCTCGCCTTCACAAAGGACGCGTCGCTGTCGCTCGAAGACGCGCCCAATTGCAAAGACGATGTGGCTTTGTGAGGCTCAGCATTCGCCCACCAGACAACAAAGTATCCCAAACAGGTAAGGAAACTTACGGACGCGACGAAAGAAAGGATATGTTTGCCCATACTACCTGAAAACTTCTCTAAAGGCCCACGCCCACAAGTGTTTCCCATTCCACAAGGTTACTGGAGCGATGTGGCTGGGCTTCGATTTCGCCTAATCAAGTAACCAGGACCCCAAAGTTACCGCTGCCCTTATGGAAGTGCCAATTTTGACGGAGGTACGGTTAATCGATTGCCAGTATCGGGATGATCTGAGAATAGAGCGGTCTTCTCCTTTATAAATTGCGGTATCGGGAGCTGCGCCGATGTGTCCAACGTTCGCGACCTAGTTAACTTCTGTAGGCGCGACTTCCTCTAATAGCTAGAAGAGGCTGGAAACTAGCCAACGCGTTTGACCGTTAATATCGGCATGCACGCCGTCGTGATAATTCTGAATTCGATGCGTTACGACCAACTCTTACGTCTTAAGCTAATCGAGGAGCTTGATTTTGGACGTGGAAGAACAACAAGCGCCCAACAGTTCCCCCAGCAGTGTCCTGTAGGATCGTAGGATTGGGATCGAAGTTGTCCGTCAGTAGCTCTGAGACGCTCTATTGACCGTGCCGGCAGGCCGGGGATAGTGAACGTTGAAACTACTTCCATAGCGCGCATCCTACCTTGGCACTGGTCACCGATGAGCCGATCAGTAGAGCGGTGTCACAACAGGTGGTGGACACTCATTGTAGAGTTGGCCGGTTGAAACTTGGACGAAATAGGAAGGACGCACGCGGGCGAGTGTACCGGTAGAGACATATCGTGTGCCCGGGGGCTAGTCGCAGTATGGGCGGCTACGGGAGGCGTTTAGATCGAAGTGAAAATGGCTGCGATGTGCGTCATTTGCTTCCGGGCCGAGCACCGTATCAAAATGTCCGCATGCCCCTCGGTGCAAGCTCTTGAGGAATTTTGCTGCGGCGGTTCGCTTCGCGCGCTGGACTTCAATGTCCGGCTGTTTTTGTCGCCGTTGACCTACTGAGGTCTGCGCGTCTTTGAGTGTTAGACTGGTCTTTGTTATTTTCCGGCGCAGGGGATGTGCGGGATAGCGTGAGGCTGCATCTTGAGTGGTGGTTCCCGCAGGCGCATTGCCTCCAACCGGCGCTGGCTTTTTTTTGATTTGTCGTTTTGCGTCACGCTTGGTTGGACCCCATCCCTTCCGAACAGTGATTATGCGACCATTCTTTAGCACGAACGCGGAGACATCGATCGCGTTGGCAAACGCGTGCTGGCTCAGATTTCGGTCAGGCAGATTGTAGACATTCCGGCAGACATATCCAGAAGCACCAAGGATGCGTGCCACGCCCGAACGCAACCTACGTTGCGAGACTGGTTGCAAGGTGGACTTGTTCCATTGATAGAGTGCTGCCGCCATCTGGCAATTCACTTCGACTGGCGGATCGAAGGCGACTGGTGATTTGGATCCTAGGCTCTTTAGGCGGACAATTGCCGGTGCTCCGCAACTGCCTTTCTTTACCTGTGGCAGCATTTCGAGGTCTGCATCGACCGACTTCAGCACCTGCTCGCACTGTGCTCGGCTACGCGCTATTTCGCTCTCCGTCCAGCCGCCATCGAGTTGTGGTCCTGCGCCGTTAAGAGACTGCCGTGCGGATGGATCCTGTATCGCTTTGCTCAGGGGAGCGGCGCGATCAATATTCGGCTTAGATGGGAAGATGGGCAGGAGCAATAGACCTGCCATTGCCAAAAGCGACAAGCTGGTCGATGAGGTAGAAAACTGTCGCTCTAGTCGAAGCATCGGCCCACTTCATCAGTAAGGAGAATAAGATCGTTCTGCCTCCTGACATCGATACTGAAACTTAGCGAAAATACTCTTAATAGATCCTTTGAAACGGATCGCTGGTTCGTCTCTATTTGGGCCATTCATTGCAGTCCAGATTTCAATCTCCCCGCTTGTGCCGCTATAGTATCGTTGTCTCGGACTGATGGCTTTTTTGTGAGGAGCACGGTGAAGCCAAAAAAGATTTCGGCCCCACGGACCCTAGAAGAAATCCCGGGCTGCAATCGCGTCGACGATACAAAACGGAATGCCATTGCCTGCGTCGATAGTTAGCTTCAAAGGAGCTACCCGCTGCGGGTCATCTCAGGCAAACTTGAGAGGGGGCCATACGCGTCGCCTCGGTCAGGGGTCAGGCACCTGCGGATCGAGCTGTTGCAAATAGGCGAGCAGATCCGCGATTTGGTCCAGCGGCATGAAACGAAGTTTGAGCATATCTGCTTTGGGAACACCATTTCGGATCTTATGCAGCGCTTGAGCCGCGCGGTTGCGGGCTATCCAACCTAAAGACGCAACATCCCCTTCTTCCCCATAGATTACCGCCTTACCGTCAGCTTGATGGCAACGCGCGCAAGCGCCATCATAGATGATCTTACCCCGCTCACTGACACCTCGTGCCGCACCGCTCTTATCAAGGAGATCGGTAAGGCTATGTTGCCCTCGGCTTAGGAAAACACTGAGTGCCTTCATCTGATCGGACGATAGTACTTTTGTGATTTTTTTGTGAGTGCCTGTCATAATGATCTGGAGAAGCTCAGCCGGATCCCGGCCTATTGCTGGAGCCAGGCTCGCAAAAGCTTCGTCCTGCGACACCTGGCCAAGAATACCGTCACGCCCCCGATAATCCCATCCATGGCATGAAACACAACGCCAGGTTTTCTCGTTGTAAGTCTTGACGGCCTCAGGAAAGTTTGGATGCGCCGTATCTGGAGGGCGCCTACCCACGACATTCCAGAGGTTGTCGTAGAGGCGGCCACCGAGATTCAGCGTTTCAACATCGCTCGAAAAACCGCTGATTGGTTCACCGCCCGCGACAGTATTTGAACCTGGCAGACCTCCGATCGCAACGGCGAGTATCATGACACAAATTGGCTGCGTGCAAAGCTTTAGAGATCCCAATAGGTGGGAAAGCGGAACCTTCACCATTGTGCTCCCAAAATATAAAATAATCCGCTGAAGTTGGGTCTGATGCCGGCGACACATCTCGACAGCTATAATGTTTCCCCTCTTGACCTCAACCGGACCTCACTCGAGCCAAAACAATTAGGCTACCGTCCTGTCGACTGCGATCATCAAGCGACTTTGAGAAATGTATCACGAAAACACTAGAGAGGAGACAGAGGCGGCCGCAGCCTATTCGATTTCGAACCGCTGCCAATCTAGGGACATGGGTGACGGTAGCCGTCATATCCGAGATAGGTTCCGCTGTCCGGATCATAGGACCGGAACCGCTCGATGCAGTAAGCCTCGGTGTCTTCATAGTCCGGATCGGCGTAGGCAGGAGCCCTACGATAGGGGGCGGGATAATATCTGGGCCCAGGATTGTAGTAGCGATCAGGATAATATGAGGGTCTGGCATAATAATCGTAAGGGTCCGGATCATATGGGCCGTAGTAGTAAGGCGTTGCAAGCGCGCGGCCGATTACCACGCCGCCAACAATACCGGCACCCACACCCAGTCCACGTCCCCTGCGCCATCCTATGTCCAAGACCTTTACCGTAGCTGAGTCCTGGATCGCCAAGGCGCCCGGCATAGACGAGGCCGAAGCAACCTCTGGCATTAGTGGAATGCTGACCGCGATGACGGCGGCAGCAGCGAGGACACCAACTCGGATCGACATATCAGTTCCTCCATTACGCTCTCCCCGTCGGGACCATCGTACCAGATGTAGACTTGCCGTTTTTGATCCGTAACAAAAGAAGTTATTGCTCTCTCCGAGACCTGATCCGTGAGAGAGTTTCTGCCAAATTGGAACTATGTCGTGAGGCGAGACCACCCGGCCATCGACGAAACGCACCATTTATCGGAGGTCAGCAGCATGTTGGTCCTTGTCTGTCTTCGGGCTTGAAGCGGACATGCGCTTGGGCAACGCTTTGCGCTCACCGGATACGCTGAGACATTCCCGTGGTCAGAAAATGCTGCTCCACGGATGGCTGTCCGGGCACGCGCCCGGATAAGATCGCAAGTAGTGATGTAGAACGTGTAGCAAATTTGAGACGTGCTTAACGTCACCACGAGCCTGGGCCTCTCGAATGTCGTCGATAATCATATCTCGGATTTGCGTTCGACCCTCAGCTGTTTGAGAGAGGTACTCCGCCAGGCAACAAGCGGCTGCTTCTGGAATGTTTTCGTGCTCGGCGATGGCTAGGATTTCTTCTTCGCTCAATCCGCTGAAGGCGATGAGGTCTTCAAGTGTCAACATGAGCGGCGCTCCCTTGCGATAGCTAAACCGCATCCAAGAAGAGACCACAAGATCCGAGGGACTGGTCCGGTGGCCAAGATCGACCGGGGGGAAGGTCGGTCATCGCCCTGGAGCTCGGCGCTGTTGGGGTGATCATTGAAGACGCTGCTCTCAGAGACTGACCGGATTGTACGATGGCGCCAAACATGCAGCTTGATCCTCGTCAAAAAATTCGGGATAGCTGCGTTGCCCACATAAGGCTTGGCTTGTGACCCAATCCGGCGTGGCTCGCTACTTGACCAAAGCTGTCAAGGCGCAACCCCTCTCAATCTGCTGCCGTTTGCCCGCCCCTAATCACGGTGACAGTTCCTAGTTTGGCATCCGGGCACCACCGGGGAGACTGCTCAATTCTCTAGACATTGACCTGGCCGCTGACGAAATTGAGGCCGGGCAGGAGGTCGTTCTTGATGGCCATTGTTCTATTTGCCTCGACGAGATCTGAGGCGTAGACTGGCTCCATATTGAGTTGCGGCCGACGAGCGTGCCGCGCTGAGATTTGCTTTTTTGCGCATGCAGCTCCGGCAAATTGAGCGAATAATAACGCGGGTCTGATTGCGATACGGGAGTCTCGGTGAAGCCGCCTATTGACCGCCGAACGGTTGAAAGGAAACTTGCCATGACCATCTCCGGCGCACTTCATCAGTATCTCAATCGAGCAGGCATCCCGTATGAGGTCACATTGCACGAGCGTACGCACTGTGCACTTCAGACGGCAAGATCCGTGTCGATTTCCGCTGATGCGCTCGCGAAGGGTGTGCTTCTCCGACGCGCAAATGGGTACGTACTGGCCATCGTGCCTGCCTCCAGGCAAGTGCGTCTCGAAGACGTCGGCAGTTGCCTTCACGAACCGGTTTGTCTAGCAACCGAAACCGAGGTCTCGGAACTATTTGACGACTGCGAAACTGGATCTGTCCCACCTATCGGCGAGGCGTATGGTGTGCAGACGATCGTGGATGAGCGTCTTGAAGGACTGAGCGACATCTATTTCGAGGCTGGCGACCACTACTCGCTTGTCCACATTAGGGGGCTGGACTTCGATGAGCTGACGGCCGACATTCTTCACGCTCAGATCAGCACACATCATTAAGTTTACGGCCTGCGAACATTCTCAACTGAGCGATGCGGTCAGTGAGTGCAAACTCAATGAACTCGAGCAACGCTCCGATAAGCTTTGGAACACTCATCACTGTTTAATGTTCGCCGGTCGTGTCTATCCAGACTAAGTCATCGGACCTATAGGAGAACCGCTGCCGCACGCTTCTCCATTCCTGCGGTTTCGATAACGCCGCCAGCGCATAGCTATCGATAGGAGGTCCGATTGGCTCGGGAATATTTGAAAACGGCCATACGAACGGCGACGTCCGACGAGAACGATGTTCGAGGGATTGTTCAGGCCATTCTGAATGAAATCGAGACGGAACGGGAAGACGCTGCCGTGCGTTTTGCCGCGAAGTTCGACAAGTACGATGGGAACATCATTCTCACACGCGAAGAAATTGAAGCCGCCTCACAACAAGTCCCAGAGACTCTGAAGAACGATATACGGTTCGCTCACGATAACGTCCGTCGCTTCGCCGAAGCACAGAAGGCAACAATCCAAGATTTCGAAACGGAAATCGTGCCAGGACTGATTGCTGGCCAGAAAGCAATCCCGTGTCAGTCTGCGGGATGCTACATACCAGGCGGCCGCTTTAGCCACATAGCATCTGCGATCATGACAGTTACTACTGCCAAGGTTGCTGGCTGTGAGAGCATTGCAGCTTGTTCACCGCCGCGCCCTGGCGTCGGCATCAACCCAGCAATCACCTTTACCGCTGATCTTTGTGGTGCGGACAGAATCGTTGCTCTAGGCGGCGTACAAGGGATTGCTGCGATGGCGTTCGGGCTCTTCGATCTGCCAAAGGCAGACATTCTAGTTGGACCCGGAAATCAGTTCGTTGCGGAAGCAAAGCGTATTCTGTTTGGCCGTGTCGGCATAGACATGTTCGCAGGCCCGACCGACAGTTTAATAATCGCCGACGCCGCGGCGGATCCAGAGATTGTTGCCGCAGACCTCGTCGGCCAGGCCGAGCATGGGTACAATTCACCGGTCTGGCTCGTTTCAACAAATCGCGCCTTGGCAGAACTCGTCTTAGAGCGAGTGCCCGCGTTGATTGAAGACCTCCCTGTGCTCAATCGCGACAACGCCCGGGCTGCTTGGAGGGACTACGCCGAAGTAATCATTTGTGACTCCCGTGAAACAGCTGCAGCGGTGGCTGACGAATACGCTCCCGAGCATTTAACAGTTCAGGCCGAGGACCTTAGCTGGTGGATCGATAACCTGCACTGCTATGGCTCGTTGTTCCTTGGCGAAGAGACGACCGTTGCCTTTGGAGACAAAGCGTCGGGAACCAACCATGTGCTGCCAACGTCTCGTGCAGCCCGTTACACCGGCGGCCTATCCGTCCACAAGTACATGAAGCTAGTTACTTGGCAGCGCTCGACACGCGAGGCAACACGGTCTGTGGCCGCGGCGACGGCACGTATTTCGCGTCTTGAGGGCATGGAAGGTCACGCACGTACTGCCGATGTCCGTCTCGCAAAGTATTTCCCAGGGCAGCAGTTCGACTTAGTTGGAACCGAGTGATCCCTGCGTAAAGCCCGCTTTGTCTGGGCAAATACTATTCTACCTAGAACCTGAGGTGGACCAGCAGTAGACTAGAAGGAGTGACGCTCGGCCCCAGCGGCTAGCGCCCGACACGACCACTTCACGAATGAGGTACTAAAGTACACACAAGTCGTCCGGGCGTTTTAACCTTTTGAGCATAACTGCCAGCTAACTTATGGGTCCCAGGTAGGGCGTACTTCTGCACTGAGGGGATGGAACCTGTGAGTTGGCTCCGCGTACTCCTCAGCTCAGATCTTTGGACCTGCGACAATGATGCACCTCGTAAGTCTTGTCACCATACCCAATTGAGTCGTGGATGCGTGGCTACTTGGTCTTTCCGTTGTTCCGACCACGTGTTCCCCTATATTCAAGCGGGAAGCAGTTAATTCTAATGGGACTATTAGTCTCATTCAATGGGACTCTAGCTCATTGGTGATGGACGTGATGTCCCACTAAGTATCCTTCGAGATCAGCATGAAGGGGCTTTGGGTGCCGTCAATTCGCTCTTAGACACCTCCTTTGAAGCTTTCCATTAACTCGCTCATTTGATACCTGAGGCTTGTAGATAGACATCCAGCCACGGGATTGATCATCTTGCTAGGGTCTTCCTCAGATTTAGCTAAATTCCCGGCTTCCCGACGCTCTTCATAGGTCTGCTACTTGGTGATCTCGGCCACGTACCTCGGCTGAAGGTCCTTCCCAGTGACCTGCCCCACTGCCTCGTCCCGTTCGACTGTTAGTTCATTGGTGGCCTGGGCGGTAACGGTATCGTGGCTTCTGGCGCTGGTGGCCGCCGCTCCAACTGTATTCATCGTCGTCGAGCCCGCGGGCTGTGAAAATCGCTAGAGTTGCATTTCGCGCATCGAGACTGGACCGCCGTTCTCAATGCTTGCGGGCTACAAGCTCGTTATAGCGGCGGCGCCGCGACCGCCAGATTGCCCCCAGTCTAGCAGCAACTTTTTTTGCGGGGTCTCCAATCGCACGCCCCTGGTTGTTTTAGTCCGCTATAGTAGGGGCCGAGTTCAAGCTGACGAGGCAGCGACATGGCGAAAGAGCAAGAGCTAATCGAGGATATCATTGACGGCATGCGTTACAGCACCGCCAACGCTATTCAGATTTGTCCGCGACACAAGGACGGATATGGTGATCCAATTGCGGGCCTTTACAGAACCGCCAAGGGCAATTTGTTTGTGGTTGAAGTAACCGGCACTTCTGATGACGGGTCACCATACAAAATCGTAACGGCCACCATGGCTGAGGCGCTGGGCTGGATGAAGCTGAACGGCATGGAAGATATGATTGAAGATGTTTTGGGTAAGTATATTGAGGATGCCTAAGCAACAACGCCTACCCTCCCCTTGTTGATACCAAGCTTGTATTTATTTGCGTCAACCCAACCGGCGTCTGGTGTCCTCACAATAACATACCGCGCACGAGATACCCTGGTTACTCGGAGCCCGCGCGGTCAACCGGTTCTTACCCGTCTGCAACCGGCAAATACTAGCCGTCATTTTGCCCCTCAAGCCGGTGGCATAGTGTTTGGCGCGGGTCCAATCGGGCCAACTCTTTTTGCTTTATGGCCTTCTTACATTGATCGGCATCAAATCGTGGGGATGCACCATGCTTAATGTGTGAACCGCAAAGGCACCCCTGTGCTGCTCACTACATGGGAGAGCCATTGGAGAGCACAGGGGCCGCCGGGTATGGACTGTCCAAGGCCCGACCCGGCGGCCCTTCGCATAGCATTCCTCGTCCGCATCGAAAAATTGTAAATATTTAATAGTGCTTCTATCACGCATTGAAGGGTGGCCATTTTGGCAGCCCCCTAAGTGTATCCAAGGTCATTGATCCAGGCGGCTTAGACTGTAGCTAGAGTTTCAGTTCGCGCACGAAATACGCACCGCCGTACTTGATGCAGCGCGGGCACCAGTCTCTTCCTTAAGCTAGTTGCGTGGCCGCCAGATTGTCGAGCATTCTGGCAGCACATCTATTGGCGCATTGCCGCCCACTGATTGCGTTCCAACACATGACCACGCCAGAGAAAGTGCCCGGCTGGATTAATTTGCATTGACCGAACGTTTTGGAATTTCGCGCGCATCTGTGAACGAGTCGTTTCGCGTATGGTAGACTTCCGTCCTGGTTTCGGTTCAGCGTCGAAAAGGTAATAAGGTTGCCGCAATGAGCATCGAGCAACCTATTGGGCTGTTCGGAGTAATGTCGGAATTCGAGAACGTCTCTGGCTGATTGGCTCCGCGCCGCATCACTGAAGATGAGATCACAGCTTTAGTGGGCCATGTCCAGCCCCCTCATTGTGAGCCACTTCAAACTTTCAGATCGCCACATGTGAACTTGACCCTGTTCTTGGACCATTCGGAGGTAGAATTTTCCGGCTCTATCGCTCATGGCGGGCTCGTTGCCGGTGAGCGACCCAGCAGCGCTGACGGGGTTTGGTACCCAAGTGCGCTGTGTGGTCGGACGTCATTA
>DAOUZE010000075.1 GCA_030665765.1 Filomicrobium sp. | reverse complement strand
GGCAGCCTATGACCAGGCCGTATTCATCCACGCGGCCAAGCACGCAGCAATCGCCCTGTTCCCTCCGCTGCTCACGCTGGCGTTGGTAAAGTGGATTATCCGCCGCGTTTCCTGAGGTAGCCAATCTGCGAACCGCGGCTCTCTCGGATACGCTCCAGGATTTGACGAACCTCGCGCGGGTGCAATGGCAGGCTTGAGTTCTTCGTACGGTCTTGTTCAAGCGAGCGCAGTTCCTGGAACAACGGTTCGGCGGTTTCGTGCAGCATGGCGATAGCAGCAATGGCGCTGCGCTTCATGTTGATGGGGACAACCGGAACAACATGTTCGATCATCTCTTTGACATCGTGTGACAAGTAACTCGCCATCCGGCCCAGTAACGAAATCAAACGAACTTTCAGCGTCTCGTCGAACTTGTAGCCGTCCTTCTCCATCCACTCGAACAGCTTGTCCATAACGATGTCTTTCAAGCGCAAATTCGATGTCACCCGGTAGTCCTGCCACTCCGCGATGATATCGAAGTCTGGCTCAAGCTCGAGGTCACCCGGCGCGAAGGTCTCTGTCGCTTTGACGCCGATGCGCTTCACGAAATCCCTATTCTTCATTTCGAGACGGGTCGCGAACGTCGGATAAAGCACAGCGCCATCGCTGGCTTCACGATAGGCTCGGCGCACGAGCTTCGAGCAATACAGATTATGCGTTGCCTCATCGAGCGTCATTGTGAAGTCGTATAGGATGCGCTTGCCCCAGGGGCTATTCGCTTGCCGCACTCGATCGTGGATCAGCGTTGCCGCCCGCTGCGCCAAGTTTGCGTCTTTGTGTCGAAACAGGATGGCCCGACCCAACTCGTGATCGAGCCACTCCGACAGCGGCTCAACGATCGCGCCGCGCTCAATCACACTTTCGACCGCCCAATGCCGACCGCGAGCATCGATGTAGACCACCGCGACATGCGAAAACTGCGAGTCGATATCGCCAATGCGTGCGATGGCGGCGCTGTTGTGCAGCCGTCCCCGTGTCAAGATCACGTCACCAGAGCGGAAGGCCATGGTCCCATCGGGGTCACGCTCACCCGAGCGGTTGTAGAGCGTATTGTGATTGCCGCCTGTGAATGCACGGAAAGTACGCCCATCCTCCGGCAACTGCTCATAGCCGTTCCAAAGCTCACCCAGAATATCGATGGCGTAGCGCGTCGCCCGCATACAATCCCGCGCCGCCTTTTGCGCTTCACGGGACATCAAACCGGCTTTGTTCCAAACGCCGACGCGTTCACGCAGCTTCATCTGCAGATCAAACAGCGCAAACATCATGTCGGGCGCCTTTTCGCGCTCCCGGAAGACATCGTAGCGGAAAAAGTCTTGCTCTTCGAAGGAGTTGTAGATGCGCTCAAGGGTTACAGCCAGCACCTGGGCGCTACCGAAGGGCCGCTCCAGCGCGGCGCTAAAGACGGCGACCTCATCAAGAAAACTTTCCGAAGCGACCGAATTCAGCACGCCAACCTCCCTCGCCTCAGACGCTGCTGCAACAATAACAGAGTGCCACAACAGCCTGCAATTCTCACAGGTTTACGGCAATTCCGTCATTTATTCGGCCGCTACCACGATGGGCGCGGGAACAAGGCCCAGTTCGCGCTTGGCCTGGTCTCTCAAAACGTCGATTGGCTGCAACTTGCCGTTGCGCTCATAGTGCCAGAAGGTCCAACCGTTACACGCCTGCTTACCTTGCACTTCGGCACCCAGGCGATGGATCGAGCCCTGGCTGGCACGATAGCGCAGCGTACCGTCGGCCTTGACCTCGGCGCGGATCCTGCGGCGCGGATCAAACAGCGTCGAGCCCGGCTTCAAGATCCCAAGTTCAATGATGGTTCCAAACGGCACCCGCGGCTCGGAGCGCTTCGAAGGCTGCGTTTCCAGCGCCGCATCATCAAGCACCTCGACCTTCACAATGCGCTCCCGCGCCGCCTTCACATAGTCCGCATCTTGTTCGATGCCGATGAACCGCCGGCCTAGCTGCTTGGCGACAGCACCTGTGGTGCCGGTCCCAAAAAACGGATCAAGGACGATATCTCCCCGGTTGGTCGAAGCCAGCAGAATACGCTGCAGGAGGGCTTCCGGCTTCTGCGTTGGATGCGCCTTGCGCCCGCCCTCATCCTTCAGCCGCTCCGGCCCCGAGCAGATCGGAAACAGCCAGTCCGAACGCATTTGAATGTCGTCATTCATTGCCTTCATGGATTCGTAGTTGAACGTATATCGAGACGACTGCTCGCGGCTCGCCCAGATCAGAGTCTCGTGCGCGTTCGTGAATCGGCGGCCCCGAAAATTCGGCATCGGGTTCGTTTTGCGCCACACCACATCGTTCAAGATCCAGTACCCGAGGTCCTGCAAAGCGACCCCAAGCCGGAAAACGTTGTGATACGAGCCGATCACCCACAGCGCCCCATCAGGCTTAAGGACCCGGCGGCATTCGCCAAGCCACGCGCGGCAGAACTCATCATAATTGGCGAAGCTGTCGAACTTGTCCCAATGATCGTCGACGCCGTCGACGCGTGTGTTGTTGGGGCGCAGAAGCTCCCGGTCGAGCTGCAGATTGTAGGGAGGATCGGCAAAGACCAGATCGACACTGCCACTGGGGATTTTCTTCAACTGGCTCAGGCAATCGCCATAAAGCACCTTATCGAGCGGAGAGGTTTGTTTCTTCTCACGCTTCGAGACCCCAACACGACGCACAACCATTGAACTCACAGCTTCCTTCAACGCAAAACCACGATGCCGAAACGAGACAGCTCACTCTAGCCTGCCGAATGACTCTTTCGGCAACAAACATCTGCCACTTGGAAGAAAAAGGGGTGCCGGTCAGCAGCCATCCGAAACCCGCTTATAGCCCACTCTCCCGCCAAGATCGTTAAGACAATCTTAACGTCGGTGAACACTCTCTTAAAATCTGATGCCGGATCAATGAGCCGAACAAATGACGAACGGTGTCGGTCGCCGGTTACACCGCCGCGGCCCCGAAAAGAAAAGGCGCCTCGCGATTATCGCGAAGCGCCCTCACTCATTCGATTTGCACCTGATGGCGCCTCATCCTGGCTTAGTCGCAGTAGCGGTAGAATTTGCGGCACGAACGGCGAGAGCCATCTTCGCACCTCCAAAACCAGCGATCACAGCGGTTGCGGTAGCGGTAATGCGAGCGGCGGCCGTAATAATACTCACGCTCGTGGGCACGCGCCGCACCGGCGATCAACGCACCAGCGACAACGCCGCCGATGATCGCGGGCCCCAGATAGCGGCCACGCCGACCGGCCACGACAATCGTCTCAGGCTTGACGCTCCAATTTGCAGCAACAGCTGCAGGGGCCGGGGCAACCACACCGTTCAACGCAACCGCGGCGGTCTCCGGCTGGCGCACTTCAGCGGCCCAGGCGGCATTGCCAAAGAACGGCAACGCGGCAACCAAAGCGGCAAGCGCGATAAGTTTTATCAGCATCTTCATCTCAACTCTCCTAGATCACCGTCGCCCGGCTTGTATTGTTCAACCTGACAACTCGGCACCAGGCCCCCGAAGCCTGTGCCGAAGAGATTCTGAGACCATCAAGCCTCGGCATACCGACACAAATTGGGCGTAGGCACCTGAACCGATAATGAACGTTACGGATCCCGTTTTGATCCACCGGACGACAGCGAGCCGATCTCGCTTCATGGGTTGTCGGAGCCTACTCGAAAAATGCGGCGTCTTTTTTTTGCGCGCGTCTCAGACTTCGGGTTATTGCGCAACGGCTCGCGACTGGCTTATCAACGATAAGCAAGACCACTGCACGTCACCCGCCCAACCTCCTTAAGCACACGGTGAACATTAGGCCTCAACGGCCAACCCCGAGCCCAAAATGGGCACGACGCCAAAGCCAAAGGCAGCAGGGGTCCTATGCCGTTTTCAGCCTCAAATACCAGACCAGTGCCGAAAGGGGATGGATTCATAGACGACCTTGGTATACGGTATGCCAAGGTGGAAACGTCTCGATAACAAGACGAGAGAACAACAAATGAGATCGCTCGTCCTCGCAGTCGCACTGTTTCTTTTCTGGCTGGCACTCTCAGGTCATTACACGCCCTTCCTCCTCACAGTAGGCGTGCTTTGTGTTGCGCTGACGGTGTTTGTCGCCTCACGTATGTTCATCGTCGATGATGAGGGCCAGCCGATGGAGTTGCTCCTGGCGGCCCCGACCTACTGGGCCTGGCTCTATGTCGAGATCGCCAAATCAGCTGTAACCGTCACGCGCATAATCCTCGACCCAAAGCTTCCCATCTCACCGACATTCACGCGAGTTCGCGCCAGTCAGAAGACGTCGGCGGGACTGGCGACTTACGCAAACTCCATCACGCTCACTCCCGGCACCATAACGACCGGTGTCTCCGATGACATACTCACCGTCCACGCCATCATCCGCGAGGGAGCCGACGATCTCGAAGCCGGCGGCATGGACAAGCGTGTTCGACAATTCGAAGGAGACACTTGAATGTTCGTTCTGGCAACCTCGGCCGTTCTCCTCGCTTTGCTACTGGCGGTCATACGCGCCATTAGAGGCCCGACGGTTTTCGACCGCGTCCTGGCCGGCAACACCGTCGGCACGCTAGCCATCTTGCTGCTCGCCTCGATCGGCTTCCTGACCGGCCGCCCGGAATTCCTCGACATCGGCCTGACCTACGGTCTGTTGAACCTGATCGGAACCTTTGCGGTGCTTAAGTTCTTCCGTCATGGTGACCTTGCCTACGACGTCGATGAGAACCAGGAGGGCAAGGCATGGAAGTGATCGCCGACGCCATCTCCTGGGTGCTGATCGCTCTGGGCAGCTTCTTCCTGGTGAGCGGCGCCATTGGCCTGATACGCATGCCCGACGTTTACACGCGCATGCATGCAGCAAGCGTCATCGATACGCTAGGTGCCATGCTCCTGATCCTGGGTCTGGTTTTCCAGGCGGGCTTTTCGCTCTTGGCACTTAAGCTGCTCTTCGTCATCGCGCTGTTGTTTTTCTTCGGACCTGTAGCAAGCCATGCCCTGGCGCAAGCCGCGTTGCATGCCGGAATCGAACCGCTTCTTGCCGAAGATCGCCGCGGCCGCGACGTGCCTGGCGGTGACGAGCCGGAACCCGACGGCAAGCAAGAAGGGGTTCCTTCGACATGATTGGGAACCCCAGCGCCGAAGCCTTCGTCATGGCGGTTCTGCTGACGCTTCTGGCAGCCGTCACGCTCGCCATTGCCCGTCAGCGCAACATGTTCGGCGTCGTCATTTTGTCGAGCATCTATAGCTTCCTGATGGCCTCGTTGATGATTGTGCTCGACGCCGTTGACGTTGCCATGACGGAAGCCTCGGTCGGCGCCGGCATTTCAACGGTGATCCTGCTGGCCACTTTGTACCTCACCGGCTCAATGGAATACCCGCAGCGTCGCAGCGTGGCGATACCGCTGTTTGTCAGCATCGTCGTCGGCGCGGCCCTCGTCTGGGGGACCATCGGCTTGCCGGCCTTTGGCATCTCCGACGCACCCATCCACCAGCATGTTGCTCCCACCTACATCGACTTCTCGAGGAAGCACGACATGCCGCCCAACATCGTCACCGCGGTCCTCGCAGATTTCCGCGGCTTCGATACGCTGGGTGAAGTCACCGTCGTATTCACTGCGGGAATTGGCGTACTGCTGTTGTTGCAGGGCGGCTGGCGCCTCGGCGGCTCGCGCCCTGACGACGACACTGAAGGAGATGACGAGATATGAGACTCGATCTGATCCTTAGGGTCGGCGCCAAACTTGTCTTGCCGTTTATTCTGCTATTCGCCCTTTACGTCCAGTTCCACGGTGACTATGGGCCTGGCGGCGGCTTCCAGGCGGGCGTCATCTCCGCCGGCATGGTGATCCTCTACGCAATCATTTTTGGCGTCCACGCGGCCAAGCGGATCGCTCCGCCCATTATGGTCGAAATGATGGTGCCTTTGGGAGTCGCCATCTTCACGGGAACGGGCGTCGCCAGCCTTCTGATGGGCAACAACTTCCTCGACTACACCGGCTTCGCGCACGACTACCTTCATGCGCACGAGTGGGGGATCCTGATTGTTGAAATCGGCGTGCTCGTGACCGTTTGCGGCACCATGGTCGCCATGTTCTACGCGTTCGTTCAAAGGGGGCGTTCTTGATGGAACTGCTCAAGACATTTGCAGCCCACTACAACTACTTCATCACGATCTTCCTGATGATTTCCGGGCTTTTTATCGTCATTGCCCGAGGCAATCTCATAAAGAAGCTGGTCGGACTCTCCTTGTTTCAGACCTCGGTTTACCTGCTCTACCTGACCCCGGCTAAAATCCTCGGCGGCACCGCCCCCATTTACGAAGAGGGCTACAAACTCTATTCGAACCCTCTGCCCCACGTCTTGATGCTTACGGCAATTGTCGTTGGTGTGGCCACGCTTTCCCTTGGCCTCGCCCTCGTGGTGCGCATCAAAGAGGCCTACGGGACCGTTGAAGAGGACGAAATCTTTGCGAAGGATCCTGAGGCAGAATGAACGCGCTAAGCTGGGGAGCGGTCGAACCGCAACTTCCAATCCTTCTTGTGGTAATCCCGTTGCTGGGTGCGTTGCTGACGACGTTCCTGCGCAACAGCTTCATGGCATGGCTGGTCGCAACGGTGGTCGCTTTCACGCTGCCGTTCATATCCATTCATCTGCTGGTCAGCGTCCTCGAAACTGGGCAACCGATCGTCTACAAGATCGGCAACTGGGAGGCCCCGTTCGGCATCGTCTACAGGGTCGATCAGCTGTCCGGCTACGTGCTCTCCGTGATCGCCATCATCGGCGCTGTCATCATGCCTTTTGCAAGGCGTAGCGTTGCCGCCGAAATCGAAGAACGGGCGCGCTCCTGGTACTATACAATGTACCTTTTGTGCCTAGCCGGCCTGCTCGGCATCGTCATCACCGGTGACGCGTTCAACGCCTTTGTCTTCCTCGAGATTTCATCACTCGCCACCTACGTCCTGATCGCTCTCGGCAAGAACCGGCGCGCCCTGCTGGCAGCCTATCAATACCTCATCATGGGTACCATCGGCGCGACCTTGTACGTGATCGGTGTCGGCCTCCTCTACGTGGTAACCGGCACCCTGAACTTTGATGATCTGGCAAGCCGTCTCAGTGCCGCCATCATCGACCCCGGTCAGCGCAATGCCGTCGTAACCGCTCTTGGCTTCATCGTCGTCGGCCTGTCTTTGAAGCTCGCGCTGTTTCCAATGCACATGTGGCTGCCCAACGCTTACGCCTACGCGCCATCGTTTGCGACCGCGTTCCTGGCGGGCACGGCCACCAAGGCCGCGATTTATCTTTTGGTTCGTGTCGTCTTCTCCGTCTTCGGTGTCGGCATGACGCTTGAGAACCTGCCGATTGGAGAAGTCGTCATCGTTCTGTCGATTGCCGCGATGTTCCTCGCTTCCATCAGTGCGGTATTCGAGACCAACGCCAAGCGCATGCTGGCCTATTCGTCAGTGGCCCAGATCGGCTACATCACGCTTGGCATCGCAATCGCGAACCAGGCCGGCATGACCGGCTCGCTCGCCCACATCGCCAATCATGCCATCATGAAGACCGCGCTATTCCTGGCACTCGGTGCCGTCTTCTACCGCGTTGGATCAGTGCTCTATTCTGACATCTCCGGCATCGGCCGGAAGATGCCATTGACCATGGCTGCGTTCGCGGTAGCCGGACTTGGCCTGATGGGCACGCCCGGCACGGCCGGATTCATCTCGAAATGGTACCTAGCCGTCGCGGCCATTGACGACGGCATGTATTCGGTCGTCTTTTTGATCGTTGCCAGCTCTCTGATCTCAGTGGTCTACATCGGCCGCATCACCGAGGTTGTCTGGTTCCGCGAACCGTCCAAGGCAGCCGCAAAAGCGAAAGAAGCGCCACTATCCATGCTGATACCGCTGTGGCTGCTGGTTGGCGCCACGATCTATCTGGGCTTTGACACCCGCGCCACTGTCGGCACTGCCTCCGAGGCCGCCAAGATGTTGCTCGAGGGGGTCCAGTGATGTTTACCAGCCTTTTTGCCACCCTGCAGAACATGGCGCCTGAAGACCTGATCCTCGCCGCGCTTCTGATCCCGACGGCAGCCGCGTTACTGATCCCGCTGTTCCACCGCATCCCGAACCTGCGCGAGGCCGTCACCTTAATCGCTGCCGTTGCTCTGGCGACCGTTACCTGGTCTCTCTACCCGCACATCATCGGCGGCGAGCAGCCGGAACTAAAGGTTTGGGAAGTCGCGCAAGGGCTCACGTTGTCTTTCAGGGTCGAGCCGCTCGGCATGCTTTTCGGGCTCGTCGCTTCGACGCTCTGGATCGTCAACTCGATCTACTCGATCGGTTACATGCGCGGCAATAACGAGCCCCGCCAGACATCGTTCTATGTCTGCTTCGCCGTCGCCCTTGCCTCAACCATGGCACTGGCGTTCTCCGCCAACCTGTTCACGATGTTCCTCGCCTACGAGTTGCTGACGATTTCCACCTACCCCCTCGTCACGCACAAGGCGACACCCGAAGCCATGAAGGCCGGCCGTGTTTACCTAATGCTGCTGATCGGCACCTCAATGGTGCTGTTCCTGCCCGCCATTGTGATCACGTGGGCGACCGCCGGGACGCTCGAATTCACCGCCGGCGGAATCATTCCAATCGCTGGCGAAAATGCCGTTTCGCCGTTCCTTCTCGGCGGACTGCTGTTCCTTTTCATTTTTGGCATCGGCAAAGCCGCCGTCATGCCGATCCATTTCTGGCTTCCCGCCGCGATGGTGGCACCAACGCCTGTCAGCGCGCTCCTGCACGCCGTCGCGGTCGTCAAGGCTGGTGTCTTTTCGATTCTTAAGGTGGTCGTCTATGTCTTCGGCATTGACGCGCTGACCACAACCAGTGCGAACACATGGATCATCTACCTGTCGGCATTCTGCGTGCTGATGGCCTCGATCATCGCGATGAACCAGGACAACCTCAAGGCACGGCTCGCCTATTCCACGGTGAGTCAGCTCGCCTACATAGTTCTGGGAGCCGCACTGGCGACTGCGACCAGCGTCACCGGTGGAGCGCTGCATATCCTGATGCACGCCTTTGCGAAGATCACGCTATTCTTCTGCGCCGGCGCGATCTATGTCGCCCACCACAAGACGGAGGTGAGTCAGCTCGATGGCCTCGGCCGCCTGATGCCGGTGACCATGTTCGCCTTCCTAATCGCCTCGCTTAGCATCATCGGCATCCCACCGCTTGGCGGCACCTGGAGCAAATGGTTTCTGGCCTTGGGTGCACTCGACGCGCACTATCAATTCGCGATGGCCGTGTTCATGATCTCATCACTACTCAATACGGCTTACCTTCTGCCCATTGTTTCGCGCGCGTTCTTCAAGCCCTTACCTGGAATCGCAAACGGCGAGAAAGTCGCTATTGCCGAGGCTCCGACCGCTTGCCTGATAGCCATATCGGTGACGACGCTCGGCTGCTTCTTCCTCTTCTTCTATGCCGATTTCGCCCTCGACATGATCAAGCTTGTCGACTTTACGGGCGCGCAAACGAATGCCGCATCTTCGCCCGCAGCCAGCGCGGAAATCTTGAAAGGGGCCTCGAATGTCCGCTGATCAAAACGGCCACAGCTTCGAAACGCCACCTCACGAACGCACTTGGATCGACGATCCAAAGAACGTCGATAAAATCGTCTATGCGCTCTACGCCGTTTGCGCCCTCCTCTTCCTCATCGACCCCTTGATCCACAAGCATGGTCCGTTTGCCATTGAGTACATCTGGGGTTTCTACGCCCTCTATGGCTTCGTCGGCTGCGTCTTCCTGGTGCTCGCCGCCAAGCTGATGCGCGTCATCCTCATGCGTCCGGAAGACTACTATGACAAATGAGCTGAACCCGGGCCTGATCATTATTCTCGGCGCCCTGCTGGTCCCGCTGCTGCCCGGGCGTGTCCTGCGCGGAGCCTACATGCTTCTGCTGCCCATCGCGGCCTTCGCCTATCTTATGGGTCTGCCGATGGGCGAAATGGGACAGATCGAGTTAATGAACCTGTCGCTCGTGACGCTTCGGGTCGACAAGCTCAGTTTCGTCTTCGGCACGATCTTTCTTATCGCCACGTTGCTAGGCGTGATCTACGCGCTTCACGTCGGCGATTGGGTCCAGCACACCGCCGGCCTTATTTATTCTGGCAGCGCCATCGGCGCGGTTTTCGCCGGCGATTTCGTGACCCTTTTCATCTTCTGGGAGATCACAGCGATCTCATCAGTTTTCCTGGTTTGGGCCTCGCGCAATTCCTCGGCGATGGCGGCGGGACTGCGTTACCTCGTTATACAGGTGGGCTCGGGCGTCATACTCCTTGCCGGCGTTCTCATACACTACCAACAGACCGGCTCGATCGCATTTGGCGCCATGGGAACCGAAACCCTTGCCGGCCAGCTCATCCTCATCGCCTTCGGCATCAAGTGCGCTTTCCCGCTACTTCACAACTGGCTGCAGGACGCCTATCCGCAAGCCACGGTGACTGGCACCGTTATCTTGTCCGCCTTCACTACCAAGCTTGCCGTCTACGCCCTGGCACGCGGCTACGCCGGCACCGAGATCCTGATCCCGATCGGTGCTGTGATGACAGCCTTTCCCATTTTCTTTGCAGTCATCGAGAATGACCTCCGGCGGGTGCTGGCGTACTCTCTCAACAACCAGCTCGGCTTCATGGTCGTCGGCATCGGTATCGGCACCGAGCTTGCACTCAACGGCACCGCTGCCCACGCCTTCTGCCACATCCTCTACAAGGCCCTGCTGTTTATGGCGATGGGTGCGGTGCTCTACCGGGTTGGCACAATCAAGGGCTCGGAGCTCGGCGGGCTTTATCGTTCAATGCCCTGGACCACGGTTTTTTGCATTGTCGGTGCGGCATCGATCTCGGCCTTCCCGCTATTCTCCGGCTTCATCTCGAAGTCGCTGATCATTTCCGCTGCGATGAAGGAGGGCTACTACTGGGTCTGGCTGACGCTGCTGTTTGCCAGCGCCGGCGTCTTCCACCACTCCGGCATCAAGATTCCCTACTTCGCGTTCTTCGCTCACGACTCCGGCAAACGCTGCGAGGAGGCCCCAATGAACATGCTAATTGCCATGGCCATCGCCGCGGCTTTCTGCATCGGGCTTGGCGTCTATCCAGACCCCCTCTACGCGCTCCTGCCCTATGAAGTGAAGTACGACGCCTACAGCCTTGAGCACGTGGTGACCCAGCTTCAACTGCTTATGTTCTCGGCTCTTGCCTTCACCGTTCTCATGCGCACCGGCATCTATCCGCCCGAACTCAAATCCATCAACCTCGACACCGATTGGTTCTACCGCGTTCCAGGCCGCCACCTCGCGCAAGTCGCAAACCAATTCCGCTCAATCACATGGCAATGGGTGGCCGACAGCACCGTCAAACTCGCCACCAAGGTGCACAACGCTCTCTATCGGCACCATGGCCCGGAGGGTTGGTTCGGCCGCAGCTGGCCAACCGGTACGATGGCATTTTGGACCACCGTGACTCTCGGCGCCGTCGTGATCCTGTCGTATCTCTAGGGAGGCTGCGCTTCAATCCGGGTCAACCAGCCCCAGCGCCAGTTGCACCGGTCGGAACGAGCGCCGGTGTATCGCAGTCGCCCCAAGCCGCTGCAGCGCTTCACGATGCTGCGGGGTGCCATATCCTTTGTGCCGCTCGAATCCGTAACCCGGATAGACTTCCGCCAATTCCGTCATCAATCTGTCCCGCGTGACCTTGGCAACAATCGACGCCGCAGCGATCGACAGGCATTTGGCATCTCCCTTGACGATCGTGCGCGCCTCGCAGCTCACAGGCGGACGCCGGTTCCCATCAACGAGAACCAGACGAGGCATCTCTCCGAGCTGAGCCACCGCCTTCGCCATGGCCCACATCGTGGCATTGAGAATGTTGTCGCGGTCGATTTGGCCGACGTCGGCAACGCCAACGCCAACCCGAGCACATTTTTGGATACTGGCGAAGGCCGCATCACGTTCCTGAGCCTGAAGCACTTTGGAATCAGCTATGCCAACCGGCAGGCAGTCGAGGTCGAGAACAACCGCGGCGGCAACAACCGGCCCCGCCCACGGACCACGACCGGCCTCGTCGACACCGGCAATCGCGCCAGGCGACAGCGCAAGCTCCGCCTGCTCCAGCTCAAGTGTCGGCCGGTTCCGTTTTTGAAGCCCCTTCATGTCGACCAGTGTTGCTTGAGTCGGCGCCGTCCGAAAGACCTAAATCAGCGATAGCTGACCACTTTTCGCCGGCGGCTTTCGAAACAAATCCGTCCTCAGGTGCTCGCGGCTTTCGTTGAGCCCAAGCCGCTTCAAGGCGAGCCTGAACCGCATCGCCACCTGTCCCGCATAAGGGCCGCTTCCCTTCTGTCTAAGTCCGAACGCGCTGCGGTAGTCACGCCCCTCGTGCATGTCTTTTATCAGTTTGATCACACGGTTCGACCGATCCGGATAGTCCGTAGCAAGCCACTCGCGAAACAGTTCCTTGATTTCAAGCGGGAGCCGCAGCATGACGTAACCCGCGTCCTTCACACCAGCCTTAAGCGCGGCTTCAAGAATACCCTCGATCTCATGGTCGTTAAGCGCCGGGATCACCGGCGCCACCATTACCGCGGTAGGAATACCCGCCGCGCTCAGCACGGCCAAAGCTTGCAGCCGCTTACTTGGCGTTGAGGCCCGCGGCTCCATTGCGCGTGCCAGACGCCGGTCGAGTGTGGTCACCGATAGCGCCACCTTAGCCAGTCCGTTATCGGCCATCCGCGACAGGATATCTTGATCCCGCAGCACCAGCGCGGACTTAGTGACAATAGCAACTGGATGACACGCTGCTTCCAGAACCTCCAGAATCTGCCGCGTGATCCCCAATTGCCGCTCGATCGGCTGGTAGGGGTCCGTGTTCGTGCCGAGTGCGATTGTCGCCGGTTTATAGCTGGACTTCGCCAGTTCCGCTTCGAGCAACTCGGCGGCATTCGGCTTCGCATAGAGCTTCGTTTCGAAATCAAGACCGGCCGAATGCCCCAGATAGCAGTGCGTCGGACGCGCATAGCAATAGGTGCAGCCGTGTTCACATCCCCGGTAGGGATTGACCGATTGGTCGAATGAAATATCCGGGCTGTCATTACGCGTGATCACCGTGCGCGCCGTCTCTGGATGAACGGTTGTTTTAAAAGCCGGCAAATCAGCAACGCTCTCCCATCCATCATCAATCGTTTCGCGCGTCTCCGCTTCAAAGCGACCCGACACATTTGAGCGTGTGCCACGCCCACGCCGTCGTTCAGCATCGACGAGATGCCGATCACCGTCCCCTTGAACCCCCGCGCCTTCGCTGACTGAACGGACCACAACCAAGCTCCCATCTACCTAAAGCATGGGCATCACCCTATCACCAAAAAGAGAACAAATAAAGAACGCAACTGAATTCCAGAAGCCCAATCCCGGCCATCTCAACGAGCCCTTGTAGGGCCGTCGAACAGGTGCGAAACAGTGGCCATGATCTCGATCATTATCCCAACCCTGAACTCCGAGGCGACGCTGGGCAGATGTCTCGTCGCCCTGGTTCCCGCGGCGATCGATGGCCTCGTACAACAGGTCGTGATCGCTGACGGCGGCTCCGAGGACCGCACAGTCGCCCTCGCGGAAGAAGCCGGTGCAGACGTCGTCATCAGTCAGTCCGGCCGCGGCCATCAAATCCGTGCCGGCATCGCTGCATCGCGGGCGCCATGGCTGCTTGTCCTTCATAGCGACACA
>DAOUZE010000388.1 GCA_030665765.1 Filomicrobium sp. | reverse complement strand
ATCTTTGTCTGCGCTCCGGGGCTTGACCATATTGTCGCCGACGCTAGTGGATTCAACAGGCTGATGGTTGCTCACGACGTCGGCTCCGCGATAAAGGGAGCCGAGCGCGGTGACCTGTTCTGCGGTTCCGGTTTGTTGGCGGGAGCGAAAGCCGGGATGACCAAGCACCCGGTAAACTTTTTTGCGCTCGTCCCCAAATGACGCGGGTGACCCCATTCTCGGTTCGATATGAAAAAGCCTGACCGCCAGAGCAAAAAGCGTGCACTCGCCTTGTCCGATGAGGATATGCAGCTGTGGCAGCACACTACGCGTACACTGCGTCCGCTACACGGTAGCCAGAAGCGAGTAGCCCAGGTCCCGGTCACTTACGATGAACCGCGCTACCAGCCCCACGTCTCGGCGGAGCCTCGTCATCAACATCCAGACGCATCGAAATCCACAACAAACCGCGTTCCTGGTGCCCGTCGCACGCGTGAACCCGTTGGCCAATCCCCATCATTGGCCAGTTTTGATGTCAGGAAAGCCCGCAAAATCCGGGCCGGACGCATAGATATTCAAGCCCGGCTCGATCTGCATGGCATGCGCCAATCCGAAGCCCATGGTGCGTTGCGGGCCTTTTTAATCCGTGCGCATGCCCGCAAACTGAAATGGGTTTTGGTGATCACCGGCAAGGGGACATTCGCCCGTGATGGCGAAAGTCCTGATCCACTTGGTGGTGATTGGAATGCACCCCAAAGAGGTGTGCTCCGGCGGAACGTTCCGGCGTGGCTGGCCGAGCCAGAACTCCGTTCGCTTGTCGTCAGTTATACCACGGCGGCCGTTCATCACGGAGGCGATGGCGCACTGTATATTCAGCTGCGGTCCGCGAAAAAGTAAGCTGCCACAGTCCCTCCCCCATCCTGCCGAGTGGAAGTGGACTGTGCTGCAATCAAATCCCGGTTCCCGGATCAGGGGCAGGAACGCGATAGTCCCCTCAGCGCCGCCGAAATACCGATTAGCGAGTAGGTATCCGACGTTGTCGATCCTGCATCCGAGGTCGCCTCGACTTTCATGCTGGAACCGCGCTTCATGGCATCGATCAGCTTCAGCTCTTCGGTCGCATCGGCGACGAAAGCCTTGTCGTCCTTGGCGAACAGATCAAATTCGCTTGAGCCGACGCGCACTTTTACCGTGCTACCCTTTTGTACCTGGTAGCCGAGCCGGACGCTGACTTCGGATTTAACTCCGTCCTTGGGCCACGCGGAAATGTAGAAGAAAACACCTTCGCGACTGGCCCCTGCTGGACTGCTGTCCTTCGGCTGAGTGGCTGCAAAACAGATCTTTTTGTCCGACTGATCGTGTGAGAACAAGCTCCAATCACGATAGGTTTTTACGAGCGATGCGGCTGAAACCGCGCTACCGGCTACCGCCACGAAAGCCCCAGCCAGAGCGGCCGATCTGATCCATCTCATGTCAAGAAAGGTCATTGTTTCGTGCACCGTCCTTCTAAAAAATCTCCGCACCTTATTCCCCTATAGAGAAATTCGGGCGCGCTTGTCACCCTTGCAGGAGAAACGATTAGGTGTCTTGCAAATTTGTCACGCCCTTTGCAACTGGGCCACCAACCCGGATTGGTCGGTCTGCAAATCGAGCAAGGCTCCGGACCCGATCGTACATAACGATTGCCCCGGCCATCGCAACATTCACGCAGAACCTCGTCGGGATCTTGACAACAAAATCGCATTTTTCGACGAGCTGCGGCGACAACGAACCGAGCTCCGGGCCTAGAACGTAGGCTGCCCGGATTGGATGGCGGAAGCTAGGCAGGTCAATCGCTTCCTCAATTAATTCCACACCAACCAGCTGACAGCGTTCCGGTAAAGCCATGTCGTCGATGCCGTTCCAATTGTAATGCGGCAGATGGGTTTGCCCCTTCGAAGTGTCTGCAACGGCCTCCATAGCCTGATACGTCGCGCCGATCGTAAAGGTGAAGCCGGCACCGAAGCCGTGGGCAGAGCGCATCAGATTGCCCAAATTTAGGGCCTTCGACATCCTCTCAGCGCCAATCGCGAAATAACCCCTTGGCGTTGGTGGCCAGTTCGCTAGATGAACATTGCTGCCTCTCATCGGCATTTGGGTCCCTGGCAGGTAAAACATCACCGGTCGCGGCGGAAAACGCCATAGGCAGTCGTCTTAGCAATTCTGGATCACCAGAGGTTTCACATGAAAGCGGTTCTCTGCAAGTCTCTTGTTGGACCATCTGCGCTGAAATTGGAGACCTTGGAGGATCCTGAAGCCTCTCCCGATGAGGTCATCGTGGCCGTCGAAGCCTGTGCATTGAACTTCTTCGACACCCTCATCACCCGCGGCAAGTACCAGTTCAAGCCCGATCTCCCGTTCTCCCCTGGTGGAGAGATCGCCGGACGCATCATAGAGGTCGGTTCCAAAGTCGTCGGATGGAAACTGGGCGACCGAGTGACCGCCTACATCGGCTGGGGTGGAGCCCGAGAGGAGATAGCGGTTACGCCAGAGCGGCTTGTTGCTATTCCCCAAGGCGTCAGCAGCGAGGCAGCCAGTGCCACCAGCATCACTTACGGGACGGCAATTCATGGATTACGGGACCGTGCCGGCTTGCAGCCGGGTGACAGGGTCGCTGTTCTGGGCGCTTCCGGCGGCGCCGGACTTGCCGCAGTTGAACTCGCCTCTGCGATGGGAGCTCGCGTTATTGCTGTCGCATCGAGTGAGGAAAAGCTGCAGGTGTGCCGCCAGCATGGCGCTGAACAGACCGTCGATTACGCCACCAGCGATCTGAAGTCGTCTTTACGTGCGCTGACCGGTGGTCGCGGTGTCGACATCGTTTACGATTGCGTTGGTGGTGAAAGTTCAGAGGCCGCATTGCGCGCCATGGCTTGGGGTGGTCGGTTCCTGGTCGTCGGCTTCGCCTCTGGCGACATACCGAGAATCCCCCTCAATCTTTTACTCCTGAAGGGATGCGCCGCGATTGGTGTCTTTTGGGGTGACGCAGTCAAACGCGATCCGGCGACGCATCGCGCAAACATGGCCAGCGTATTGAATTGGGTTGCGACTGGAGCATTGAAGGCGCGCGTTGATCGCGTCTACCCGCTCGAAGACACTGCCGAAGCTCTGCGAATGATCGAGGAAAGAAAGGTCGTCGGAAAAATCGTATTGACCACAGCGGCCACCTAAATGCACTATAGTTTTGGTTAAGATTGTCCGTGCAATTTTTACGATTCAATAGGCGTTAGAAGAAATTGATATACTTAAAGAAACGGCACTTACTTGGTTGTCATGAGAAAGCAAAGACGGTAGTTATTCAACCAGTGTATTTTTGAGTGGAGCGGAAGCTCGATGTTCGGCGTAAACGAGCGGCCAAAACGGTTCGGTCAACCGTATAGGTATGTCCGTAGAGCACTTTCTTATTTTATACTCTTTGCCCTCATCGCAGGTCCCAGTTTTTTTTCTTACGCCCT
>DAOUZE010000269.1 GCA_030665765.1 Filomicrobium sp. | reverse complement strand
GCTGCTTGGCTGCCATCAACGAGGACAGGAATGCCGTGCTCATGAGCCGCGGTGATCACCTCTCTGATTGGTACGACCGTCCCTAAAACGTTCGACATATGCGTAATGGCGACCATTTTAGTGCGCGGGGTAATCAGGGCCTCGAATTCCTCCAACAACAACTCGCCGCTGTCGGAGACTGGCGCCCACTTCAGAACCGCCCCCTTGCGCTCCCGGTGGTAGTTCCACGGCACGATATTGGAGTGGTGCTCCATGATCGATAAAATGATCTCGTCCTGTTCGTCGATTACCATGCCGCCGAACGATTGCGCCACCAGATTGATCGCCATGGTGGCGTTGCGCGTGAAGATAATCTCGTCCGACGATCCGGCGTTTAAAAACCGACGCACCGTCTCCCGTGCATCCTCGTACTTTGCAGTCACCGTATTCGACAGGTAGTGCAGACCGCGATGCACATTGGCATATTCGAAGCGATAGACATGATCCATCGCCTCAAGGACCGCACGCGGCTTTTGCGCGCTGGCCCCGTTATCGAGATAAACGAGCGGCTTACCGTAGACCTCGCGGAACAGGATCGGAAAGTCAGTGCGAATGTGATTGACATCATAATTCGCAGCGCCCCGCTCCGGCGCATGGTCGATTCCTGCATCCAAGTCCAGTGTCATCTCGTCCTCTCCATCCCTCTGACAATGCTATCGGAGGGCTCGCCAGTGTGGTCCGCGCATCAATTGCAAAACGCCTCCATGACCCTACGTCTTCTCAAGCCAACCGCGGGCAAATTCCATAACCGCCTCGGCAATCGGCTCGTCATCAATTTTCTCAACCGCTTCGCCAATGAAAGATTCAATCAACAATCCACGTGCAATATCTGAGGGAATACCGCGGCTTTCACAATAAAACATGAGGTCTTTGTCGAGTTCTGTACATGTCGCACCATGTCCACATGCCACATCGTCTGCAAAAATCTCCAGTTCAGGCTTGGAATCGAACTCCGCGTCGGGCGAGAGCAACAAACCTTGTGACATCTGCTTTCCGTCGGTCTTCTGCGCGATTTGTTGAACGATTATCTTGCCCTGAAACACGCCGCGTGACTGATCATCGAGCACACCTTTGAACAACTCCCGACTTTCGCATGAAGGCACTGCGTGATCGACCACCAGTGTTGTATCAATATGATCGCGTGCACGCCCCAAGAACACGCCGGAGAGGTCAAGTTTCGTATCCTCGCCATCGAATGCGACAAAGATCTGGTTGCGAGCCAAACTGACACCTTGGGTCAATTGGAACCCGGCATAGTCGGTTTCCCGTCCGAGCCGGATCATCCAGTTCGAAAGATGCGTGATTCCATCACCAGTATCCGCGGCGCACTTGACGTGGACCACCTTCGCCTCGTCACCGACGGTGATCTGCGTTGCCGCATTCGCCTGCCCCTCCTTCGCCGCACCCGGCAGGCTAACGAAAGCTTCAATGATCTGAGCTGATGCTTTGGCACCGACATCGATCACGTTGCGAACAGCTGTGAAACCGGGTTCAGCACCTGCGCGCACGTGGGCGATGAGCAGCGGTTTCATCAAGTCCGAGCTAGCCTGAATCCGAACAACGGCACCATCCGTCATGTAGGCTGTATTGAGCGAAAGGACCGCATCGTCATCTCTTCCGGTGAGGCTTGCCAGCCCAGCGGCATTCTCGTTACCGCTCGATAAAACGCTTGAGAGGTCTTCAAACTCAAGCCCGGCGAGTTGGTCGGGGGACGACAACTCCTTGCGGTATCGGCCATTTACGAAAACCACCCTATGCGTTTCGAGCTTCGCCAAAGGCCCCAGGGCGACGATCACGTCGGCGATAGTCATCTGCGTGGCATCACCGACGCGAACCGGCAGTGCGTCTTTCACTGCGGACCTTAGGTCGGTGTATTTCCATTCTTCGATACGCCGATGAGGCAGCCCTAGTTCGGCAAACTTGTTTGCCGCCGAACGGCGCACCTGTTTTACCGCCGGACTTCCTGGAAGCCTATCTTGCACGCGATCAAACGACTCAGCGAATGACAACTCGGCCTTCGTTTTCATGACAGCCACGCTCATAATTGCGCCTCCTCCGCGCATTCTCCTTTAGCTACTTCAACTCCGCAGCAGGAGTCCTTAGGCCGCCTTCTCGCCGAATTCGGCATAGCCCGATTGTTCCAGTTCGAGCGCCAGCTCTTTACCACCGGACCGCTGAATTTTTCCCTGCGCAAGAACATGTACTTTGTCGGGAACGATATGGTTCAAGAGGCGCTGGTAGTGCGTAATGACTAGCATCGCACGATCCGGAGAGCGCAACGCGTTGACACCGTCGGAAACAATACGCAAGGCGTCGATATCAAGACCTGAATCTGTTTCATCCAACACGCAAAGCGTCGGCTCCAGGAGCGCCATCTGCAGGATCTCGGAACGCTTTTTCTCGCCGCCCGAAAAACCGACGTTCACCGGCCGTTTCAGCATCTCGACATCGATATTGAGCGCCGCACTCTTTTCCTTCACGCGCTTCATGAATTCCGGTGTCGTCAACTCTTCTTGGCCACGCTTGCGGCGCAAAGCGTTGAGCGCCGTGCGCAAAAACGTTAAACCGGCAACACCCGGGATCTCCATCGGATACTGGAAGGCGAGAAACACACCTGCAGCGGCCCGCTCGTCAGGCGCCATTTCCAGGATCGACTCGCCGTTCCAGAGAATGTCACCCTCGGTGACTTCATAATCGTCGCGGCCCGCCAGAACATGGGCAAGCGTCGATTTTCCCGAACCATTCGGCCCCATGATCGCGTGCACCTCCCCTTCGGCGATCGTCAAATCGATCCCCTTCAGGATGGGCTTGTCTTCCTGCGTGATTTTCACGTGTAGGTTTTTAATCTCAAGCATGCCTCAACTCCGGTAGTACGTGTCTGGTTTTATCAGGAACATATCCAACAGGGATCATTCCTTGGCGTTCATTTCTTGTGCTTTTTCTTCAAGCAATTCCTTGTAGGTCTTGCCATTCCAGCGCAGCATCCATTCACCATCGGTTCTACGCTTGGCAAACGACGTGAACCAATAGACCGCAGCCAAAAATGTGACCGCCCACACAATCATTCCGACAAGTCGTGTGTCATCGTTCAACGATAACAGCCACGGCACCGAGACGAGCGGTAAAAACACCGCGAACGAACCCGTAACCAACCAACCTTTCCAATTTGTCGGTGTCGCTCCGTAACCGTGCCGCTTTGGCTTGAACCAGTATTCCTCGACCTTCTCGCTCATTCGAAACACCGCCTCGGTCGGTCGTCGTCTTGTGGACTTGCCCAACGATTAATGCGGGCAATCAGCTCGCCATAGAAATTATCATCGAGGATCGGGCAGTCGCAGTTCGGGTGCATGATCGTTCCGTCCACCAGAATGCTCATGTCGTCCCGAGCGCGTAGGGTCATCTTGCGTGCGCCCTGATTAAGCCGCACCAAACCCTCTGCTTCGCTTAGCTCCACACCCAGTGCCCGAAGTCGCTCCAGGTCACCCTCTTCCTCCATCCACTCCGCGAATTCCTCAAGCAGATCCGTCATGCACTTCAGCCGGCTCTGACGCGCGTAAGCTTCCACTTCCGCTATGTAAGTCGCTGCCGATTTGTTGGCATCGACCTCAAGCTGGCGCACAATCTCCTCGTTCCGCTCGTTCCTCTGGGGCATGAGAAATAGAACCTCCGTGCCAACCGACTCGTCTAGCCGACGCTCCCTTCAAGTGAGATGCCGATCAGCTTCTGAGTCTCCGCCATGAACTCCATCGGAAGCTGTTGCAGCACGTCCCGCACGAAACCGTTGACGATCAGAGTTACCGCTTCTTCTTCAGACAGGCCCCGCTGCATGCAGTAGAAAAGCTTGTCATCTGAAATCTTCGATGTCGTCGCCTCGTGCTCAAAATGTGCCGTCGACGTCTTCGCTTCGATATACGGAATCGTATGCGCACCGCATCTATTGCCGATAAGAAGCGAGTCACACTGCGTGAAGTTGCGCGCATTAGCGGCCTTACGGTGCGCCGACACGAGCCCGCGATAGGTGTTCTCGGAAAAACCAGCGGCAATACCTTTGGAAACGATCCGGCTCGACGTGTTTTTGCCTAAGTGGATCATCTTGGTGCCGCTATCGATCTGCTGATGACCGTTGGAGACAGCAATCGAATAGAATTCACCGCGCGAGTTATCACCGCGAAGAATACAAGAAGGGTACTTCCAGGTGATCGCCGAACCGGTTTCAACCTGCGTCCAGGAAATCTTTGAGTTATGGCCGCGGCAATCGCCACGCTTAGTGACAAAGTTGAAGATTCCGCCCTTGCCGTCCTTGTCTCCCGGATACCAGTTCTGCACCGTCGAATACTTGATCTCGGCATCATCAAGTGCGATCAGCTCGACCACCGCCGCGTGCAGCTGGTTTTCATCGCGCATCGGCGCCGTGCAGCCTTCGAGATAAGAGACGTAGGAGCCCTTTTCGGCGATGATCAACGTGCGCTCGAACTGCCCCGTCTCCCGCTCATTGATGCGGAAGTACGTCGACAGCTCCATCGGGCAGCGCACCCCTTCTGGGATATAGACGAACGAGCCGTCCGAAAACACGGCCGAGTTCAGCGCCGCGTAGAAGTTGTCGGACTTCGGCACGACCGTCCCGAGATACTTCCTGACCAGTTCAGGGTGCTCACGCAGCGCTTCAGAAATCGAACAGAATATGACGCCGGCCTTGGCGAGTTCTTCCTTGAACGTCGTCACCACCGAAACCGAATCGAACACGGCGTCGACAGCAACCTTGGCGCCTTGCACCCCGGCGAGAACCTCTTGCTCCCTTAGCGGAATACCGAGTTTCTCATAGGTCGCAAGTAGCTCGGGATCGACTTCGTCGAGGCTCTTGGGACCTTCCGTGCTCTTCGGCGCCGAATAGTAATAAAGATTGTCGAAATCGATCTTTGGGTAGTCGACCCGCGCCCATGTTGGCTCGCGCATGGCTCTCCAGCGCTCATAGGCGTCAAGCCGCCATTCCAACATCCACGCCGGCTCGTTCTTCCGATCCGAGATGTAGCGGACGATGTCCTCGTTGAGACCTCTCGGCGCCTTCACCGACGCGATATCGGTTTCGAAGCCGTATTTGTACTTATCGACATCGATTTCCTTGACTTGCTCGATAGTCGAATTAACCGCCGGCATGCCGGTCTCCTTCTTTCCAATCGTTGCCACCTCACACCCGCACCTGCGGACCGGCAGCCTTATTCC
>DAOUZE010000021.1 GCA_030665765.1 Filomicrobium sp. | reverse complement strand
TTGGTGGCAAGGATCCACAGTCCGTCTCCGTTGAGGGCAAGCGGCTGTGCATCGGCGGTTTGAGCCATGGCCAACGCTATGAGATGCAGTTGCGTGCGGGTCTCCCGTCCGATATCGGCGAGACGCTCCAAAAGACCGTCGACATCGCAGCCTATGTCCCCGACCGCAAAGCCACCGTCCGCTTCACCGGCCGCGCCTACGTTCTTCCCAGCCGCGGTCAGCAGGGAATTCCCGTCGTATCGATCAATGCTGACGATGTGAAAATTGAAGTCTTCCGGATTGGCGACCGTGCGCTCTCCGGCACGCTGGAAGAGGGCGGGCTAACCCGCCAGCTGTCGTCATGGGAACTCGATGCGATCAAACGGCGTCGCGGCGAGCAGGTTTACACCGGGACTTTGCAGGTTGCCTCAAAACTCAACGTGGAGGTGACGACCGCCTTCCCGGTTAGCGAAGCAATCGGCACTCTGAAGCCCGGCGTCTACGCGATGACCGCGAAACCCGCGAAGCCTTCGTCGGACAATAGCTACCGGATCGCAACCCAGTGGTTCATCGTCTCCGACCTCGGCCTTACGGCGTTGACCGGTGTTGACGCTGTGCACGCGTTTGTCCGGTCACTGGAAACGGCGACGCCGGTCGCGGGAACCGAGGTGCGCCTTGTTGCGCGCAACAACGAAGTTCTCGCTACCGGCAAAACAGACGCTCACGGTTACGCCCGGTTTAATGGGGCACTAACGCGCGGCGAAGGCGGCCTGCAACCCGCTATTCTCGTCGCCCAAAACGGGACTGCCGACTACGCGTTTCTCGATCTGACCACCGCCGCCTTCGATCTCACAGATCGCGGCGTCAAAGGCCGTAATCCGTCAGGACCGATCGACGCTTACGTCTATACCGAGCGCGGCGTCTACCGTCCCGGCGAAAACGTGAACCTAACTGCGCTTGTCCGGGACGCGGCAGGTAAGGCGTCGAACCTCCCGGTGACGTTGATTGTCACCCGCCCCGACGGTGTCGAGCATCGGTCCTTGAGATTGACGGACCAGGGACTCGGCGGGCGCACAACGCTTGTTTCGTTGAGCAGCGGCGCAATGACCGGCACCTGGCGGGCACGCTTGCACGTCGATCCAAAACAGGCCGCCATCAGCCAGACGGGGTTCCTCGTTGAAGACTATATGCCAGAGCGCCTCGACATGGAGCTGACAGCCGCTTCCGGTGTTCTCAAGCGGGGTGGGGCAACCGCGATCAAAGCAGAAGGCCGCTTTCTTTACGGACCGCCCGCCGCTGACCTTTCCCTGGAGGGCGAAATCATTGTCCAGCCGTCGAAATCCGGCGCGCCAGGTTTTGAGGGCTACCAGTTTGGCCAATTCGACGAATTGGTAACACCGGTCCGCGCACAGCTTGCTGAACTGCCGCGCACAGATGGCAAGGGCCATGCCGTTGTTAATGCCAGTCTGCCGAAAGTGCCGAAAACCCAAAAGCCTCTCGAAGCACGCGTGATCCTGCGCCTTGCCGAACCAGGCGGCCGGACCATCGAACGCGCAACGACGCTGCCCGTCGACCTCGGCATCTCTCGCATCGGCATCAAACCGCTGTTCGACGGCAACCGCCTGGGTGAAGGTGAAGAAGCCCGCTTCGAAGTTATCAAACTCGGACCGGATGCAATCCCGCAAGCAACCGCCGGACTGCACTGGACCTTGAAACGGCTCGATACCCGTTGGCAGTGGTATCGCCGTGATGGCAGCTGGGCGTATGAACCGGTGACCATTACGCGTCTTGTTGCCAGTGGTGAAACTACAGGCTCCGGTGTCGACCCAGAAGCGCTCTCAGCCCAGGTCGATTACGGACGCTATCTATTGGAAGTCACTACTGGAGATCCCGCAGGCTCTGCCTCTTCAGTCGCGTTCAACGCCGGTTGGTTCGCCTCCGCAGATAAACCCGACAGCCCAGAAGTCCTCGACGTCGCCCTCGACAAGGAGAGCTATGCAGCTGGCGACACCGCGAAACTGCGCATCGCCACCCGTCTTGGCGGCCGCGCCATGGTTGCGGTGCTTGGCTCGAAACTGCACGTCATGAAGGAAGTCGACATCCCGAACGGTGGTGGTTCGGTTGACATTCCAGTTGGTGAGGATTGGGGTCCAGGCGCTTACGCTACCGCTATGCTTTACCGTCCAATGGACAAGGCCGCACGTCGCATGCCGCAGCGCGCGCTTGGCCTGTCGTGGCTAGGTCTCGACCAGTCCGACCGCGAGCTCAACATCAATCTCGGCGCTGCAGACAAAATTAAATCCGGTTCGACCCTGGAGATCCCCGTTGAGGTCGAAGGGCTAGCCCCCGGCGAGCCTGCGCGCATCACGGTTGCCGCCGTCGATGTCGGCATTCTCAACCTTACCCGGTTCCGGTCACCCGCTCCCGAACGGTGGTTCAATGCGCAAACCAAGCTCGGCACCGAGATCCGTGATTACTACGGTCGGCTGATCGACGGCATGCGGGCTGAGCGTGGCTCCCTTCGCTCAGGCGGTGATGCCGACCAAGGCATGGCCATGCAAGGTGCTCCGCCGGTCGAAGAGACTGTCTCGGTGTTCTCCGGTATCGTCGAAGTCGGCCCCGATGGTAAGGCGACGGTGAGTTTCGACTTGCCGGACTTCAACGGCAGCGTTCGATTGATGGCCGTGGCTTGGACGCCGACCAAGGTCGGTCATGCAACGGGTAACGTCATTGTTCGCGACGCCGTCGCCCTGACACTCGCCACACCGCGGTTCTTGACACTCGGAGATGAAGCACAACTTGGCATCAGTCTTCATAACGTCGAGGGACCGAAGGGCACCTATCAGTTCAACGTGACAGGTGGTAGCGAAAACGCACCACTAGCAGATGTCGCCAGCCGCGATGTTCCACTAACGGCCGGACAGCGTGTCAGCGAAGCCGTCACACTGAAGCCCGAAACTCTCGGCTTGCACACTTACACAGTCGCAATCAGCGGTCCCGGCGGCATCTCTGTCAGCCGCGAGCTCAACCTCGATGTCAAAGCCCCCGCCGGCGATATCCGGCGCACGACGATAGCCAAGATCAAGTCCGGTGGCAGCCTGCAGCTATCAAGCGATCTCATCGCCGACCTGATCCCCGAACGCAGCGAAGTCAGCGTCTCGGTGGGCCCTGCCGCCAGGTTCGACGCAGCCGGAATGATCTCCAGTCTCGACCGCTATCCTTATGGCTGCGCCGAGCAGACGGTGAGCAAGGCTCTGCCTCTTGTCTACGCCAAGGCCGTCGCCGCGCGCACTGGCATCACCATGGCTCCCGAAGTTGCCGAGCGTGTTCAAAAAGCGATCGACCGAGTCTTCGAAATGCAGGACTCTTCAGGCGCATTTGGTGCTTGGGGCCCATCGTCGACCAACATGTGGTTGACGGCCTATGTCACTGATTTTCTAACTCGTGCGAACGAAGCCGGTTACAGCATTGACCAGCGCGGCTTCAACGCGGCACTCGATCGTCTGGCAAACTTCATCGCCTACGCGCAGGACTTCAAGAAGGGCGGTGGTGACCGTGCCTACGCGCTTTATGTGCTGGCCCGCAACGGTCGTGCGCCGATGGGCGAACTGCGCTACTACGCCGACGCACGTCTCGGCCGGTTCGCGACGCCGATCGCCAAGGCGCAGCTGGCTGCTGCCCTCGGCCTCATGGGCGACCGCCAGCGCGCGTCCACTGCGATGTCTGCCGCCGCCAGCGATCTCATGCGCCAACCTTCATCGGCCTATCGCACCGACTATGGCTCATGGCTCCGCGACGGAGCTGCGCTTTTGGCGCTGTCGGCCGAGACAGGTATCAAGCCAGCCGCCACCGACGGCCTTTCCGACAAAGTCGCGGAGGCCGCCGTCACCGACACGTCCACCTCCACTCAGGAGCAGGCTTGGCTTCTGCTGGCGGTAAAGGCGCTTGGTGATAGCAGCGAGGCATCGGCGTTACGTATTGGCGGCGAGACATTCCAAACGCCGCTGACGCGCATTCTGACCGCCCAGCAGATCAAAGCCGAGCCATTGACGATTGCCAACCAGGCGAATGAGGAAACCACCGCAGTCGTGTCGGTGATCGGTGCGGCAACGACACCGGAACCCGCAGTCGCCAAGGGCTTCCAGATCGAGCGCGCTTACTACACCCTCGATGGAGCCGCAGTGGATCTCGCAAGCGCCAACGGTGGCAAATCGGTCATCAAACAAAATGAGCGGTTCGTCGTCGTTCTCAAAGTGACGTCCGAGAACGCCGGTGGCCGCATTCTGGTTGTCGACCGGTTGCCGGCGGGGCTTGAAGTCGAAAATCCGCGCCTTGTCACATCCGGCGACATTAAAAGCCTGAGCTGGCTGAAAAGCGACGTTGACGCCGAGCATACGGAGTTTCGCGACGACCGCGTCGTCGCCGCGTTCAACCTGTACGGCAAAAAGGCCAAGTCCGGCCAGATAGTCACCGTCGCCTATCTGGTGCGCGCGGTCACACCGGGAGGGTTTGTCCATCCGGCAGCCACCGTCGAGGACATGTACATCCCAGAGCGCCACGCCCGCACCGCAAGCGGACGTTTGGCGGTGCAGGCAAACTAGGGCCGTAGCAAAATGCAACGCTTATTCAAGCTAGCCTCACCGGATGGGAAAAAACAAAACTGGTTGGCGCGGATACCGCGCCGCCTTGCTGCTTTCGTTGTTTTGCTCGCCGCATTCTCGTTCGCCGGCTGGGGTGCTTTTGAACTGGCGATGACCCGGTTGTCGCCGCTCCCACTCGCCGCCGCTGCCGAGGTTTCCGTCACCGTACTCGATCGAAACGACCGCTTGCTGCGCGCCTTTACCACTAAACAGGGCCGCTGGCGCCTCCCAGTCAGCCACACCGACGTCGACCAGCGTTATCTTGCGATGCTTCTAGCCTTCGAGGACCGACGCTTTTGGCAGCATGGTGGTGTCGATGCGCTGGCGCTGGGTCGTGCCGCGCTTCAACTCATTGGTAACGGTCGCATCATCTCAGGCGCATCGACGCTGACCATGCAGACCGCGCGTTTGCTCGATCAGCGTCACGACCGCACGCTGACCGGAAAGCTGGCGCAGATACTCCGTGCCGTTCAGTTGGAACGGCGCCTGAGTAAGAAGCAAATTCTCGATCTCTACCTGCGCCTTGCTCCCTTTGGTGGCAACATCGAGGGCATCAGGGCCGCTTCGCTGGCCTACTTCGGCAAGGAGCCGGCGAGGTTGTCGATCGCTCAGACCGCGCTGCTCGTCGCACTACCCCAGTCACCTGAAGCGCGGCGGCCCGACCGCCATCCACAGAATGCCCGCCGCGCCCGCGATCGGGTTCTTGCTCGGGCCGTCAGCGCCGCTGTAATCAAGCCGGCGGAAGCTGAGCGAGGCCGTGCCGAGGCGCTGCCGAACCGCCGTCAGCTGTTCCCGATGCTGGCCCCGCATTTGGCCGAAGCCGAAGTCGAGGCGCACCCAGATCGCACCACCCACCGACTGACCATCGAGCGGAGCAGACAGGCGGTGCTGCAGACCCTGCTGACTGAGCGTGCGGATCTCATGGGTGAACGCCTCTCGGCGGCATTACTCGCCGTCGATCACACCACTGGTGAAATCATCGCCCACGTAGGTTCGCCTGGATACTTAAGCGGCGACCGCTTCGGCGCCATCGACATGACGGCCGCCGTCCGTTCGCCCGGTTCCACTTTGAAACCCATTGTGTACGGCCTCAGCTTCGAGCGCGGCCTTGCCCATCCCGAAACCTTGATCGAGGACCGGCCAGCCCGCTTCGGCGTCTATCGGCCTGAAAACTTCGACAACACGTATCGGGGCACCGTCACGATCCGCGAAGCCCTCGGCGCATCCCTTAACGTACCGGCAGTGCGCGTTCTCGATCAGCTCGGTCCGGATCTATTCATTGGCCGTCTGCGCCGTGCAGGAGTGAAGCCTATGCTTCCCGTAGCTGCCAAGCCGAGCCTGGCGGTGGCGCTAGGCGGCCTGGGTCTCACACTGCGCGACCTTGCGAGTCTTTACGTAAGTCTGGCTCAAGGCGGCCGATACGTTTCACTGGTCCACCGAAAGGTAGCGGCTGCGCAAAAGGTCCGTAGCGGAGAGATCGCCCAGGATGCGGGCCGCACGCTCCTGTCACCGGTTGCGGCCTGGTACATTACCGACATCCTCAAGGATGCACCGGCACCCGAGAATGCGCGCAAGGGTCGTATCGCCTACAAGACGGGCACCTCCTACGGACACCGCGATGCATTCGCCGTAGGCTATGATGGCCGCTATACGGTCGCTGTCTGGGTTGGGCGTCCCGACGGCGCCTCGACGCCTGGTTTGATCGGTAGAACTGCCGCAGCCCCTATTTTGTTTGACGCATTCGCCCGCCTGGCCGCAAAGCGCACACCACTGTCAAATCCCCCGCCGGGCACCATGCGCGTCAGTGGGGCTGAACTTCCTCCGAACCTGAAACGCTTTGGTCGCATGACCAGCGCCAACCAACGGCCCGGCGGTTTTCAGAAGAGCCCATTGCTCATCGCTTTTCCCCCCGATCGGTCAGAACTAGAGCTGATCGAAGGTGCCGGTCACGACGTGATGCCGCTCAAGGCCGAAGGTGGCGCACTTCCGCTCACTTGGCTCGTAGATGGCCGGCCGATTCCCTCGGAGCCGCATCGGCGCCAAACGCTTTGGCAGCCTGGCGGACCCGGCTTCACTCAGCTTTCGGTCGTTGACGCCGAGGGCCGCGTTGATCGGGTTACCGTGCGGTTGCGCCAATGATCACGACCCAACGAGATGCTACAACTTAGCAATCGGTTCTGGTGCGCACCGTAATATCGACTTACAGTCCGCCCCGACGGGCAATCTTGGGGTCGGTGTCTCCACATGGCGTTTCCGATGAGACGAAATCCGTTCATCGCCGCGTGGCGGCGTTGGATGCTGTTTTTGTTTGCCTCTGGCGTGGCGTTCTGGCTGATCTTTGCCGGCCCCTATTCGTGTGGGCTGGACGAGCCGCGCGATCAAGCTGAGTTGCCGGCCCTACCGGCCCTTTCCGCAACGCTTGCCGGCACCACCGTCTCCGGCCTTTCCTCCGGCGCTTACATGGCCGGCCAATTCCAGATCGCTCACGCCGATATCGTCAGCGGCGCTGCAATTATTGCCGGCGGGCCTTATGCCTGCGCTGAAAGCGCCTTCGCTGGGATTGTTCCCGATGCGGGGTTGAAGCTCCTGAGCGCCTCCCGAGTAGCCAGCGGCTGCATGCTAGATACGCTGGCGCTGTATGGTGTTCCTGATCCCAAGAAACTCGCAAACCGGGCCCGCGAACTCTCAAAGGAGGGACGCGTCGGCGCCATTGCCGACGTCATGTCTGACCGTGTCTATATTTTCTCCGGGCTCAATGACCAGGTCGTCAAACCGCGCATTGTCGGGACGAGCGTCCAGTTCTACCGCGAACTCGGCGTTCCCGAAGCCAACATCGCCTCGGTGATGGATATCCCAGCAGGACACGCCGTCATAACACTCGACAAAGGGGCAAGCTGCTCGGCTAACGCCGCGCCCTACATCGTCGATTGCGATTACGACCAGGTCGGTGCGCTGTTCAGCCATTTGCTCAATCCAGCGAAAAAGCCGGAAGGACCGGCCCAAGGACGTTTTCTCGAATTCGATCAGCGCGCCTTCGCTAGCGATCTGAGTGGCCACGGCTTGACTAAGTCGGCTGTTGTCTATGTGCCGCCCGCTTGCGAGAACGGCGGTTGCCGCGCACACGTAGCTTTTCACGGCTGCCAGCAAAACCGAAATGCCGTTGAGGCCGCATTCGTTCGCGACACCGGCTACGCACGTTGGGCGGATGCCAACAAAATCATCGTGTTGTTCCCTGAAGTGGGCGAATCCGCACTTGATAATCCACTGGGCTGCTGGGATTGGTGGGGCTATACCGGTCGCAACTACCTCACCCGCGATGCCGACCAGATCAGGGCGATCCGCCGCATGTTGGACCGCTTGGCCGCACCTTCTGCAGGTAATTGAGCGTTGCCGGTCTTGTGGCGGGGTGCGCGTGGCATACTCTCGGCCAATGCGTCCACAGGCGCGGTTTTGCAGGCTGGCACAGACGGGATAATGTCCCTCCGAACGGCAAAAATGCTTCACGATTCGAATAATTGGGGGACACGCAAATTGCTGACGCTGAAGCAAGCAGCGGAATTCGTATGGCCGCGCTGGGACGTAACCCGTCCCACGTTGAGCGGCGACCGCAACGTTGAACTCGTTATTTCAGCCGCCGCCGTGCTGGCCCTTGGCGTTTGGATGTCCGCAGGTGCTCAAGACCCGCTCGAAGCCGAGCGTGATGCGGCAACCCGCGCGCAGGAGATGGCCGCACGTGCCGCTCCACCTACGAAGGAAATGATGGTCGCCTTCTACGGAGGTGCCCCTTACACCTATCCGAGCCGTGTCACCCTCAAAAAGGACGGAGTCCACGACTTCACTGTCGACGGTGTCGAGTGGCGTGGCGAACCCTTCAATGATCCGATCTATTACGGCGTCCGCGTCGTCAATTGGTTCGAAGGCGGCCGTACAGCAGCGATGCTTGACTTCACGCACTCAAAAACCATCGGGGAACTCGACAAGGAGGTGAACTTCAACGGCCTTTTGAATGGCGAACCGGCTCCGGCAAAGGCCAAGCTTGGCGAGGTTTTCCGCCGCCTGGAGGCTAGTCACGGACACAATATGCTGACCCTTAATGGTCTGTTGCGGCTCGTTGATCTCCATCCGCGCTTGTCGCTCTATGGCGGCCTTGGCGCTGGCGTCAACCTGCCGCATTCCGAAATCCAGCTCATGAAGGGCGGCGGTCGCACTTACGAGTACCTCTACACCGGTCCGGCCGGACAGTTCGTGATTGGATTGGAGTTCCGCATACCGCGGATGAGCTATTTCCTCGAGTACAAGTTCACCTTCGCCCAATATGACGTCCCCTTGAGCGAACTCGACGGCACCAAGATCGGCCTTTTCGCCGATCTCTATCGCCAGGCCTTACGTTGGTGGTCGGGAGAACCGCCGCCAGGAGGCATTCTCTCCAAAAATCTTGTCAGCCACCAAGCGATCGGCGGTATCGGTGTCCGCTTCGGCGCCAAACCGGCTAACGCGCTGGGCAACTAGGGTGTAATCGTTAGAGATGGAAGCGGCAGGCTTCCATCGAGAGCGTGAATCTCTTTCAAATCATAAGCTTCGAGCGCGCCGTGTGAACGGACAGTGACGCCGCCTGCGTGGAACAACAGACGCTATTCCAGGATTTCGCCCTTGGCCACACCCCACAGCTTGGTCTGTGAAATGTAACCTCTGAAATCGTTGACGGAGACATTGCACCAAGTCCCATCGCACGTATGCACATCGGCGATCACACCCGCTTCGACCAAAGCGACCGCGCGGCCCCCTTGGCCTGGCCACTCGTTCAAGGGTTCCTGCGCGCGCAGCTGACCCGGTTTGAGAGACCAAGGCAACACTTGTGCCGTGCGCCGTTTGGAAATCAGCGTCCGCAGCACCCATCCGGTGGTACCCTCAGCGTCGGTAATTTCGCGCCAGGCGTCAAATTCTCGAACGATCTTGACCGGCAGCCCGGCCCGCCGGAACACCCAGGCAATAGGGTACTTCAAGCCGGGCCCTTTGCGCAGGTTCACTTTACTGGCTTTTAGACTGGCAAAGCGCGGTTCCTTCTTGCCCTGAGTACCGCCATCTTGCGATACTGCCTGCACGGAAATAGCTAGGCTCCCCGCCCACAAAACCAGCGACCAGGCAATGATCCGTGCTTTCTTCAATTGAATGCCTCCCAAGCGCCTGAGCGGCACTTCAGACCATTGCTTTGTCATGGGTGTGACCATCTGTTAGAGATCACCAGTCGCGGGCCCAAACGGCCATCCCAATACGAACCAACCGAGACCCTTCAGCAAACATGCCGAACAGCCAGAAGAAACCCGTTGTCATTGTTACGCGCAAACTGCCTGACATTGTCGAGACCCGCATGCGCGAGCTGTTCGATGCGCACCTGAACGTCGACGATAGGCCGATGGCACCCGCCGAGCTGATCGAGGCGGTTAAGACAGCCGATGTGCTCGTACCCACCGTCACCGATCGGATCGACCGATCGCTGATTTCCCAGGCCGGTGAACAACTTCGCCTGATCGCCAACTTCGGCACCGGGGTCGACAATATCGATCTGGATACCGCGAGCAACCGCGGTATCATTGTTACCAACACGCCAGGCGTCCTCACCGAGGATACCGCCGACATGACCATGGCGTTGGTCCTTGCCGTCCCTCGCCGTCTGGCTGAAGCGACTCTCTATATGAAGGACCCGAAGACCGAATGGGCCGGCTGGTCGCCGACCTGGATGCTCGGTCATCGCATCTTTGGTAAACGCCTTGGCATCATTGGTATGGGCCGCATTGGTCAGGCTGTCGCCCGCCGCGCGAATGCCTTCGGCCTGCAGATCCACTATCACAACCGCCGCCGCCTTTCGGAAGCGATTGAAGAGGAATTCGAGGCGACCTACTGGGAGAGCCTCGACCAGATGTTGGCGCGGATGGATATCGTCTCCGTCAACTGCCCGCATACACCTGCGACCTATCACCTGTTATCCGCCCGCCGATTGCGGCTTTTGAAGCCGGACGCCTATGTCGTGAACACTGCCCGCGGCGAGGTCATCGATGAGAACGAGCTGGCTCGCTTGATTGAGCAAGGTGCCATTGCCGGGGCCGGTTTGGACGTCTTCGAGCACGAACCCGCGATCAACCCGAGGCTCTTGCAGTCCAATTGCGTCGTCGCGCTGCCCCACCTCGGATCGGCGACGATCGAAGGCCGCGTCGACATGGGTGAAAAGGTGATCATCAACATCAAGACCTTCATCGATGGCCACAATCCTCCCGACCGAGTACATCCAGGAATGTTCTAAGGGGCTGACCATTTGTGTCGGCGGGTAGCCTTTGTGTGGTGTCCAGGAAGGCGCAACGGAGACCATCGTCTTTGCCAGGCCGCTGCCGAAAGCGCAAACTCTATTGGTATGACCTCTGGCGATAGCAATTTGCGGGGGCATTAGACCATCGTGAGCGGCATAAAGATCATTTCTGGCGGCCAAACGGGCGTTGATCGCGGAGCATTGGATGGAGCAATCTCCATGGGTGTGCCATGCGGTGGCTGGTGTCCCGAAGGACGCCGGGCCGAGGATGGTGAAATCCCGGCACGCTATCCTCTGACGATCCTTCCAGGTGGTGGTTATCGCCAGCGCACGCTGCAAAACGTTTTGGATAGTGACGCAACGGTCATCATCTACTTCGAAAAGATCGAACCGAAGAGCGGCACGGAACAGACAGTCAATGAGTGTATCAAAGCAACGCGCCCATACTTGTTGATCGACGGTAACACAGCCCCAGTAGAAACGGCTGCGCAAGAAATACGTGAGTTCTGCCGCACCCACTTCGTGCATCGACTAAACATGGCCGGGCCGCGTGGGGGGGGGACTCCCCAAGCGCACAAATATGCGCAGACCGTTGTCGAGGCGTTCTTGCGCTTGCTGTGATCGCAGTAAATCACTCGCAATAAGCCGCGCAGCTTATTGCTTCTGACAGTTGGCTGCCCCTAGGTATACCGACGTTCAATTGGGAGCAAAAGCCGAACCGGGTCGACTCGACGACTAGCTTCTGAGTTAGCTCGACAGCAAATAGCAACATCCCGAGCGCTCAAATTTCATGCATCCCCTCACCCCGCCCCCGCAGGCCGCCGCGTCCTCCGCGCCGGCGTGCATCCGGGAATGCTCTATGGGGTAGTAAATGACCCGACTCGGACAGTGAGTAAGGCACCATTGTGACAAGATAATACCTGCCAATAAGCGTGCGAATGCTATCCCAAGTAAGCCCTCGATCTCAACGTGCCGCGCCCGACAAACTGGCGCGGCACGCGATCTGCAAGATATCACTGATTGCCGGGCCTGCTCGTGACCGCTTCCATGACCCGGTCGAGATTGAAGCTGCCGGGTTTCTGGCGTGGCGGAAACTCGCGGAAGCTTTGCAGCCATTGTCCGACGTAAGCTGCAGCCGGTGCGATGGCGAACATGTGCTCGACGTACCAGCGCTGGAAACCCATGGCATTTTCTTCTTCGGCACGCTCGAAGGGATCAATGCGCAGATTGGTCAGCATGGGGGCACGGAGAACCTCGAATGGTTGTATCCAGACGTTTAAGCCGAGGGCGTTCTGCTTGAGGAAGGTAACTTTCAAGTTCTGGTAGCGCAGGGCTGCGACGCTGCCGTCGTCGGTCCAGTAAAGGAATTCCTTGCGCGGCCAGTCTCCCTCGCCTTTGAGAGAGGGGCCCAGATCATAGCCGTCTAAGTGAACCTTGTAGGTCCGATTGCCGATCGTGCGGCCTTTGAGAAGATCTTCCTTCGCCGTCGTGTCGCCGGCTGCCGAGACAAGCGTTAGGAACATATCCTCATGCGCGCCGATGTCGTTAATGACCGTGCCCGGCTTGATCACGCCTGGCCATTTGATCAGAGTTGGGACGCGGAAGCCCCCCTCCCATTGCGTGTTCTTTTCACCGCGGAACATCGTTGTACCGCCGTCGGGCCAGCTAAATGTCTCGGCGCCGTTGTCGGTGGAGTACATGATGATGGTGTTGTCTTCGATGCCGAGCTCTTTGAGCTTGTCTAAGAGCTTGCCGACATCTCCATCGTGCTCAACCATGCCGTCGGCGTAAATGCCAAGCCCCGTCTTGCCCTCGGATTCCTTCTTGAGGTGGGTGAAGATGTGCATGCGGGTTGAGTTCCACCACAGGAAGAATGGTTTGTTGGCTGCCTTGGCCCGATCCATGAAGTTGAGAGCCTTGGTGGTGACCTCGTCGTCGATGGTTTCCATTCGCTTGCGGGTCAGTGGACCGGTGTCTGTGACGCGGCCGTCGGCGAAGCTTTGAATAACGCCACGTGGACCAAATTTCTCCCTAAACTTGGCCCCTTTTGGATAGTCCGGGTTTTCTGGCTCTTCTTCTGCGTTCAGATGGTAGAGGTTGCCGAAAAACTCATCGAAGCCGTGGTTGGTGGGCAGCATCTCGTCGAGATCGCCGAGATGGTTCTTGCCGAACTGGCCGGTAACGTAGCCTTTCGCCTTAAGCAGCGTGGCGATGGTCGGGTCTTCTTTCTGCATGCCCTCGGGGGCTCCGGGCAGGCCGACCTTGGTGAGCCCGGTGCGCATGGGCGACTGCCCGGTGATGAAAGCGGCGCGGCCCGCGGTGCAACTTTGCTGCCCGTACCAATCCGTGAAAAGCGCACCTTCCGCCGCAATCCGATCGATGTTCGGGGTTCGATATCCCATCATGCCGCGGTTGTAGGCGCTGACGTTGAACTGGCCAATGTCATCACCCCAGATAACAAGGATGTTTGGTTTTTTTTCTTGGGCTTGCCCCAGAAAAGGAAGGGCCGATACGAACATGCCCGAGGCAAACAAAAGCGCCAAAGACCGCATTGCTCCCGATAACATTTCTATAAAACTCCAACTAGAAAAATTAGTAGCTTCTCTTTTGCGCAGGGATTCAACCAAGTGCTACCTACTCTCTAAATCATGGCACTTCAAAATGGAATCTGTCACCAATTCAGTGCGTGCTCGACCAAACAAATTGCAGTTCCATCCAAACTCAACCCTTGCACACCGCGGCATCTTCCGCCCCGATGTGGATCGATAAATCCGTGATGGTCGGGTTTCCACCCGATAGAGCGTTGTCGGGATCCCAGGCGATCTTAACGCTTTCGAAGCGTGAGCTTAGCGCATCATAGATCAACAGCCGTCCGGCCAAGCTTTCCCCGGCGCCGGTGATTTCCTTGAGTACCTCAACCGCTTGCAATGTCCCGATCACGCCAACGATGGCTCCCAGGACACCGACTTCTGAACAGTTGGCGACCGTGCCAGGCGGCGGCGCCTCGGGGAACAGGCAGCGGTAGCTCGGAAACGGCTTTCCACCCGGCCCGCACTCATGCGGCTTAAACGTCGATACGTAACCATCGAACGGTCCAACGGCGCCAAACACCAAGGTCCTTTTCGCCAGATAGCACGCGTCCGAAACGAGATATCGAGTGGCGAAGTTATCCGAGCCGTCACAGACGATGTCATATTGCGCAATAAACTCCAGCGCATTGGCCGCCGTCAGCCTGACAGCGTGTGTTTCTACGGCGACATGGGGATTAAGTCTGGCGATAGCTTCGCGCCCGCTCTCCACCTTGGGCGCGCCGACATGCTGGGTATCATGCAGGGTCTGCCGCTGCAGATTGCTGAGCGAGACAACATCGTCGTCGACAAGCCCGATCGTGCCCACCCCGGCCGCGGCCAGATACACCGCCAGCGGCGATCCCAGCCCACCGGCACCGACCAAAAGCACACGCGCCGCCTTCAGCTTTTGCTGCCCGGCACCGCCGACTTCGCGAAGAACCAGATGGCGCTTGTAACGTTCGATTTCTTCGGCGGTCAGAGACATGCCCGTGCTCATTTTGTTGCGGTGGCAGGGCGCAATTTTGCCCCGCGCAATAAATTGAGGCAAGCACGGGCAATTGGGCCGATGAAACTGGTAATGATATCATCTCGTTGGCATCGCGCCGTTGCTGGACGACGGCCGCCTACTACCCTATACCTAAAAAATACCAACCGCGGCAAAATGCAGCGCTCGATAGGCTGCTGGCTTCAATCAATAAGGGACGGAAACATGATCAAAGGACTGATTGCTTCGGCAGCCGCCGGAGCGCTAATCCTAGCGTTCGGCATTCAGGGTGTAGCAGCGCAATCGCGCGATTACATTCTTACGACCGCCAGCACCGGCGGCACCTATTATCCCGTTGGAGTTGCTATCGCGACGGTGATTAAGGTCAAGTTGCAGCCCAAGCAGAAGATCGGCATGTCGGCGATCAACTCGGCGGGCTCCGGCGAGAACGTCAAACTGCTCCGCGAAGGTGAAGCGCAATTCGCCATTCTGCAAGGCCTGTTCGGGCATTATGCCTGGAACGGCGAGGGGCCCGTCGCCAAGGACGGCCCGCAAAAGGACATGCGCGCGGTCACCATGCTCTGGCAAAATGTCGAGCAGTTTGTAGTGCTGGCCGACCTGGCGAAGACCGGAACCATTGAAGACATGGCCGGACTTAAGGGCAAGTCTGCCGCGATGGGCAAAAAGAACTCTGGCACCATCGGCTCAAACCGCGTCCTGATGAAGAATATGGGCGTCGATATCGACAAGGATTTCAGCCTGGTCCACGTTGGCTACGGTCCAAGCGCAGATGCTCTGCAAAATGGCCAGGTCGCGGCGATGTCGATCCCCGCCGGTGCTCCGACAGGTGCTGTCACGAAGGCCTTCGCGGCGATGGGCGACAAGGTCAAGCTTTTGAGCTTCTCTGAAGAGCAGGCCAAAAAGGCTGATGGCGGTCTCGGATTGTGGACGCCCTACAAGATAGCGGCGGGCACGTATCCGGGTCTGAAAGAGGATGTCATGACCATCGCCCAGCCAAACTTCCTCGCCGTCCGGGCCGACGTGCCCGAAGAGGACGTCTATCAGATCACTAAGACGATGTATGAAAACCTCGGCTTCCTTAACGCCATTCACACGGCGACAAAGGCAATGGCTCTAGAAAAAGCGATCGCTGGACTGCCGCTTCCGCTGCACCCAGGTGCACGCCGCTACTTTGAGGAAGCCGGCCTGAAGATTCCCGAGAAGCTCGTCGCCCAGTGAGCCTTCACTTCTTTTTGCCATTGCCGGCAATCGCCGTTCGATGAAGCTGGCTCAGACGAGATAATGATGAGGCGGTGTGGGCTTGTCGCTCGCACCGCCTTCTCGATTGAACAATGGGGAGCCTCAAGTCATGACAACCGGAGAGACCGCGGCAGGCACTTCGCCTCCGGATTGGACAGGGCGCTTTATCCTTGTGTTTGGCGTAGTGCTTGCGCTGATCCATGTCTACTTCAACATCTTTGGTGTGCTATCGGGGCTATGGCGTAACGCCATACATTTCGCTGGCTTCTCGTTTTTATGCGCACTGATCTATCCGGCCTTTCAAGGCGAGTTTGCCAAGTCCCGAGCCTTCAAGACATTCGATGTCATCTTTGGCCTGCTCGTAGCCGCTTCAGCGCTTTATCTGATCGCCGCGGAAGATGCCGTCTACGCTCGCGGCGTTCGTTTGAGCACGACTGAGTGGATTGCCGGCGGTATTCTGATCCTTGGAGCGCTGGAATTCACGCGCCGTACAACCGGGCTCATTATTCCAATTCTGATTATTCTGGCGCTGACGTACGTCGGCTGGTGGGGCCAGTACCTTGGCGGCGTGTTCCGCTTTGCAGGGTTGAGTGCGGAGACCATCTTGTTCCGCTCGATCTATGGTGACGATGGCATCTTCGGCACCATTGCCAGTATCTCCTCGTCATTCGTTTTTATGTTCATTCTGTTCGGTGCCTTCCTGCTGCGTTCGGGCGGCGGCGATTTCGTTATCGATCTGGCGCGCTCAGTCGCCGGGCGGCTGACAGGTGGCCCTGGGCTGGTAGCGGTTTTCGCTTCCGGGCTGACTGGAACCATCTCGGGCTCCGCTGTCGCTAACACAGCATCGACAGGCGTCATTACCATCCCCCTGATGGTAAGAGCGGGCTTCCCACCGAAATTTGCCGCTGCCATAGAGGCCTCCGCTTCCACCGGTGGTCAGCTGATGCCGCCGATTATGGGCGCCGGTGCCTTCGTCATGGCGAGCTACACGCAGATCCCCTACACCACAATCGTCGCCGTGAGCGTTCTGCCGGCGCTGCTCTATTTCGCGTCGATCGCCTTCTACGTCCGCATCGAGGCAAAGCGTCAAGGCGTGCAGGTCGTCGAGGAGGATACTCCGGGTTTCGTTGAATTAATGCTCGGCGGCGGCCTGCCCTTCCTGATCCCCATTGGTGTGTTGATCGCGCTGCTGGTCTATGGCTACACGCCGACCTATGCGGCAGGCATTGCCATTCTGGCCGTCATTGCCGCCTCCTGGTTGACGCGCAAGCCCATGGGGCCGATTGCGGTCGCCGAAGCCCTGGCGCTCGGATCGCGCAATATGGTCATGACGGCCGTCCTGCTGTGCTCGATAGGCCTCATCGTCAACGTCATCGCCATGTCGGGTGTCGGCAACACGTTCTCTTTGATGATCACCCAGTGGGCTGGCGACAGTCTGCTGATCGCAATCGTCTTAGTAGCGCTGGCTTCTCTGATTCTCGGCATGGGTTTGCCCGTAACGGCGGCTTATATCGTGCTCGGCACGCTGTCGGCGCCGGCGCTGTTTGACCTGATCGCCAACCAGCAACTGGCGGCCGCCATCGCCAGCGGCGACGTCGGCGATCAGGCAAAGACAATGTTGATGCTCGTCTCGCCAGAGGCCGCCGCCAAGCTCGGCACGCCGATGCAGCTGGATGCTGCAAAGGAACTCGTCGCGGCCATCCCTAGGGATCTTATGGCGCCGATCCACAAGGGCATAATTGACTCGACGGCGCTGACCTTCGCCCTACTCTCCGCCCACCTTATAATCTTCTGGCTGAGCCAGGATTCCAACATCACCCCGCCGGTTTGCCTAACAGCATTCACCGCCGCCGCAATCGCTGGAACGCCGGCTATGGCGACGGGGCTGACTTCATGGAAGATCGCCAAGGCGCTCTATATCGTGCCGCTGCTGTTCGCCTACACCCCATTTATCGGCGGGTCTTACGTTGAGGTGTTCACCATCTTCGCCTTTGCCCTGGTAGGGCTCTACGCGTTCTCCGGCTTCATGCAGGGCCATCTCGAGAAACCGATGTCCTGGCCGATGAGAATTGCTCTTCTTGCGTGTGGTGCGATTTTGCTCTTGCCGGTGGCGACCTATATTAAGCTCGTCGGGCTTGCTGGTTTCGTCGCGGTCCTCGTTTTGAACATCCGCAGTAAGAGTGTTGAGCAGCCAGTCGCCTCAAGCTCATAACCACACCGCCACAATTGCCGGCTAGAGCTTCTTGGCCTCATGAACCTAAAAGGACCGAGCTGATGCGAATCCGTCTTCTGTGCGCCGCCAGCGTGCTTGTCATCCCTCTCGCGACCGCCGCTGCTGAACAGCGCCGGGAGCTGGACGCCCACGAGCATGGTCACGGTAGCTTCAACATTGCCGTCGAAGGAAAAACAGTGGGGCTGGAGCTGCGCGTGCCAGGCGCCGATATCGTCGGCTTCGAACACGCAGCCAAGTCCGACAAGGACAAAGCCGTCCTCAAGACCGCGAAAGAAAAACTCTCAGCACCCCTCAGCCTGTTCCGGCTACCCGATGCGGCAGGCTGTAAGCTGACGAGCTCCTTTGCCCATTACACAAAAGACGAGGATCACGCCAAGCATCATGAGGAGCACCACGGCAAGCATGCGGGGCATCATGACGACGGCGATGATCATCTCGAAAAGCACGCCAAATCCGAGCACGCCGAATTCCACGCCGGCTACGAGCTGAACTGTGCTGCGCCAGACAAGCTGACGAGAGTCGACTTTGCCTACTTCGGCGCCTTCAAGAACGCCGAGGAGCTTGAAGTCAATGTCATCACCGCCAAAGGCCAGGCGCAGTATGAAGTGACCCGCGCCAAGCCCAAGCTCGATCTTGGCGGCATCATCTAAGGTGCGTTTCAGAGCTAACCCGGGGGTGCGCCATTCAGCGTGAGGAGGCAACAACCATTCCCGATAGCGTCCTCGCTGACGCCGCCGGTGGGGCTGTCCCTGTCGTCATAATGGATGGCGTCAACTTCACCTGGCCGGGCCGTCCGCGTTTTTCCTTGAGCGTCGATCGCTTTAGCGTCGGCGCTGGCGACAGACTGCTGCTGCTCGGCCCGTCCGGCGGCGGCAAGTCGACATTGCTGTCTCTGCTCGCCGGCATCGTCACGCCGCAAAAAGGTAGCATCGACATTCTCGGCACGGACATCACCAAACTGTCGGGGCCAGCCCGTGACCGCTTCCGTGCTGAACACTTCGGCATCATTTTCCAGATGTTCAATCTGCTGCCGTACGGCACGGTCACCGACAATATTCTGTTGCCGCTCAGCTTCTCCAAGAAACGCCGCAATAACGTGGAGCAAACGAGCAGCCAGGCGCAGGAAGCGGCGCGGCTTTTAACTCGTCTCGGGCTACCCTCCGATGAGGTCGCCAACCACCGTGCAGCGAGCCTCAGCGTCGGCCAACAGCAACGGGTGGCTGCAGCGAGGGCTCTGATCGGCGGACCTGAAATCATAATAGCGGACGAGCCGACGTCGTCGCTGGACCGCGCTCGTCAAAAGGAATTCCTTAGTCTCTTGTTTGGCGATATCGCCACGGCAGGTGCCACTCTGATTATGGTCAGTCATGATGAGACACTCGCAGAGAACTTCACACACGTTCGTCGCCTCGAGGACTTCGCCAAGATGGAGCGCGGTGCCTGATGATTGTCCTCCGCCTCGCGCTTCAGTCTCTACAGGCCCGCTGGTTGACGGCCCTGTTGTCGGTCTTGGCTATCGGGTTTTCGGTAATGCTGCTGCTCGGCGTCGAAAAGGTTCGTACCGGCGCCCGCCAGAGTTTCGCCGATACGATTTCGGGAACTGATCTCATCATCGGCGCCCGCTCAGGCGGTGTGCAGCTATTGCTTTACTCTGTCTTTCGTATCGGCAACGCCACCAACAACGTCACCTGGAAGAGCTATCAAGATATTGCAAGCCACCCCGATGTTGCCTGGACCGTCCCGCTTTCGCTGGGTGACAGCCACAAGGGTTTTCGCGTTCTGGGCACGACGCCGGATTACTTCGATCACTACCGGTACCGCGGCAAACAGCAGCTGAAGTTGGCGCAAGGTGAAATCTTCGAGGATCTGTTCGATGCTGTTGTCGGTGCCGATGTAGCAAGCGCGCTTGGCTACAACGTCGGCGACAAGATCGTCATCGGACACGGTCTCGGCTCCGTCTCCTTTCTCGACCATGCCGACAAGCCGTTTCGCGTTGCGGGAATTCTTGAAAAGACAGGCACTCCTGTTGACCGCACGGTTCACGTCGGCTTAGGGGCCATCGAGGCAATCCATATCGATTGGCAGCAGGGGGCGCCCATACCCGGGCAGAGCATCTCCCCCGAGCAGGTCCGCGCAATGGATCTTAAGCCCCAGGCGATCACCGCGGCGCTTGTCGGGTTGAAGTCCCGGCTCGCAGTATTCCGCGTCCAACGAGCCATCAATGAGTATCCGCAGGAGCCGCTTTCCGCGGTCCTGCCGGGTGCGGCTTTGCAGGAACTTTGGGGGCTTGTCGGAGTCGCCGAGACAGCCCTCGCCGTGGTCTCCGCAATGGTCGTGGCAACCGCGATCCTGGGCATGGTCACCATGATTCTAACAACGCTCAATGAACGTCGCCGCGAGATGGCGATCCTGCGCTCCGTCGGCGCGCGCCCAGCCACTGTTTTGGGGCTTTTGGCGACCGAAGCTGGCGTCCTGACATTAGCCGGCGTCATCCTTGGAACGGTCCTGCTCTACGCCGGTCTCTTCTTTGCTCGCCCGATTGTCGACCGGCTGTATGGCTTGAATCTAGATGTTTCCGCCCCGACGTCGTGGGAAATGACAACCCTGTTGGTCATCGTTTTGGCGGGATTGATTGCCGGTCTTGGACCTGCGATTTTGGCTTACCGTCGATCGCTCGCCGATGGCATGACCGTACGCGTCTGAACCGTGGCTAACGGATTGTTGCCAGAGATGTGATGGCCGGCGACATGGTTTCGCAACCGCGCCGTGGATAGTGTTCCCGCTGGTCGAAACGTAACAAGGTGCCGAAACATGAGCCGCTCTGCACGAGCCCTATTCGTTGGATTAGCCATTGCCACCACGGCGTTGCCGGCTGCAGCCGAAGCTCCGCGGGTCTTGAATTGGGCTGATCTTGTCCCCAAAACGCCGACGACCGAAAAGAGGCGCCTCAAGACCTTCTTCTCTCCGCGTGGCGGCAGTTCAAGCCGCGGCTCCACCTATATGGACAGTTACGACGTGAGATCGCGCCCGGAAGATATGGCCGGCGCGCCGCCGCCGCGGATACCTGAGGCCAAATGGATGTCGCGCCCGGTAGAACGGAAAGCCAGCAAGCCGCCAGAGATCAAGTCCGAACTCGACGGGGAGACCGTGAAGATTGGCGGTTACGTCGTACCGCTCGATTTCAACGCCACCAAGATCACGGAGTTTCTACTGGTACCCTTCGTCGGTGCTTGTATCCACGTACCGCCGCCGCCTGCCAATCAGATCATTTATGTTAAAGCGGAAAACGGCTTCAAGATCGGTGGCCTGTTCGACCCCGTCTACGTCACTGGTAAACTGGCCGCCAAGATCACTCCCACCGGCCTAGCGGAAACCGGCTACACCATCGACGCCGACGCCGTGGAAATTCGCAAGTAGCCGCGGGCGGCTAGAGATACGTGGGCTGCACTTCGTCCGAGCCTTGGAACGATAGCGAACCTTGTTCTTTCGACACCGACGGTGAGGAGCTGGCGACGAACTTGCGTACCCCCTCACAACAACCAGATCGACGCCAATCCAAGGAATGCGAAGAACCCGATTACATCGGTGACGGTTGTCACGAAAACACCCGATGACGGTGCTGGATCGAGGTTGAACCAGTCGATCGCAATCGGGATTAGGATGCCGGCCACGGCTGCCACCAACAGGTTCACGATCATCGCCATCGCAATGACGATGGCGAGCGGTCCGGAGCCGAACCAGAAGAATGCGACCGCCGCAGTGATCCCCGACAAGATCAGTCCGTTGGCGATGCCAACAAGGGTTTCACGCGTGATGACCTTTGATGCGTTGACACGCGACAGTTTGTTTAACGCTAGCGCTCGCACTGTCACGGTCATGGTTTGCGTCGCCGCATTCCCGCCCATCGACGCGACGATCGGCATCAAGACGGCGAGAGACACCATCTGCGCGATCGTGGCATCGAACATCTGAATTACCAACGAGGCCAGGATGGCGGTTCCCAGGTTGACGATCAGCCACGGCGCTCGCGAGCGCACGGTCCAGTAGACGCTGTCAGCCAGCGTTTCGTCACCGACACCAGCCAACGCGAGCATGTCTTCTTCAGCTTCCTCTTGGATAACGTCGACGACGTCGTCAACGGTGACCACACCGACCAGGCGATCGTTTTCATCGACAACAGGAGCCGTCATGAGGTCGTACTTGCGGAACTGCCGGGCAACTTCTTCCTGATCCTCGGTTGCGCGCACCGGATGCAGGTCGGGGTTCATGATTTCCGCCACGCTGACGTGGCGCTTGGTGCGTAACAGCCGCGACAACTGCACCTCACCAAGCACTTTGAAGGCAGGATCGACGACAAAGATCTCTGAAAAAGTATCCGGCAGTTCGTCGCTCTCACGCATGTAATCGATCACGCGGCCCACGCTCCAGAACGGCGCGACGGCCACGTAGTCGGACTGCATGAGACGTCCGGCAGTCTCGTCCCCATATTCAAAGTTGCGCTCAAGAGCCGCCCTTTCCTCGTAGGGGATTTGCTCGAAGATCTCCTGCCGATCACTCTCTTCGAGGTTCTCCAAAAGGTAGGCGGCATCATCTGAATCGAGTTCCGTGGCCGCCTTGGCCAGAAGTTCGTTCGGCAACTCTTCTGACAGATCGTCACGGACCGTCTCGTCAAGCTCCGAGAAGACGTCGAAGTCGAAGTCCTCGCCGAGGTTCTGGATGAGCTCAACCCGCTGCTCCTGTGGCAGCAGTTCGATCGCCTCTGCAAGATCAGGCGCGCGCACGTCAGCCGTCAGCTGTCGGATGCCTTCGGTATTGCCGGCCTCCAGGGTATCGGAGAGCGCGTGAACGAGGCCGCTGACCGCCTCGAGCCGCTCTTTTTCTTTGTCCACCGCCTCGTCAGTGCGAGATTCCATGCCTCACAAGTCCTTGCAGCCCGAGTTGCGGGCAAGTTGACACAAGCCCGGTCCAACAATGACGCTTGTCAATGAATCGCCTGCGTGGGTAGCACACTCTGAGGCGGAGGCGCATCATATGGACGACAAAGCAACACTGTGTGGCCCGAAAAACTGTGTTTCGTTCAGAGTTATTTCGTAATGTCCCGATAATGAGCGTATGAGGGATTTCGCAAGAGCAAGCGCCAGCTGGCGATGGCAGGGTGAGGGACGACGGAATGATGCGGATTGCGACAGGCGTCTTGGCCGCGCTGGCAGCAGTGGCGGGGCTCAGTACGATCGCTGCCGAGCCGGTTCATGCGGCGAAGCGCCCGTGTTCCGAGCGCTCGGGCGTTTTAGGCGTTTCGCGGGTTCTGGAAGTCGACACGACGGGCGGACTACGCTTCGGAAATATGCAGTATAAGGATATTGAATTCCTCAAGCCCGGCGAAGTCGTGCTGACATTCGACGACGGCCCCCTGCGGCCGAAGACCACCGCCGTGCTCAACGCTCTTGAAGCCCACTGCACCAAAGCGACGTTTTTCATGGTCGGCCGCATGGCGCTGGTCGATCCAAAAATGGTTCGTGAAATAGACCGGCGTGGTCACACGATCGGAACCCACACGTGGTCGCACAAGATGCAGGGCCGCCTCGGATATTCCTCGGCGGAAAAGGAAATCGAACTTGGGGTGAGCGCCATTTCGCTGGCCCTCGGCAAACCGGTGGCGCCGTTTTTCCGCTTTCCCTACCTGAGCGACCCGCGCCGCATGCAGGCGCACCTGAAAGGGCGTGGACAGGGCATCTTCTCAATCGATGTCGATTCTGTCGATTTCCGCACCCGCTCTGGCTCGGTCATGGTCCGGCGCACGCTGGCCGGTCTGAAGCGACTGGGCAAGGGCATCCTGCTGTTCCACGATATTCAGCGCTCGACCGCTAGCGGCGTGAAAATGCTGCTCGATGAGCTGGCCGCACGTGGTTACAAGGTCGTGCACCTCGTCTCGAAGAATCCTGCCACGACAATGGCCAAATACGATCAGATGGCGAAGCGTGAGGCGAACCGGCGTAAAAAAATTGCATCAAGCCGTCCCCTGGCCGCACGTTCAATCGTTTGGCCTGTATCCAGCCCGGATGAGTTTCCCGTCGCCGTGCCATTGAAAATCAC
>DAOUZE010000127.1 GCA_030665765.1 Filomicrobium sp. | reverse complement strand
CAGCGAACACGCGGCATTCTCCTTCTCAAGCAACGAGACAGGTCACGAAGACCTGCCGCATGCAAACAGATTTAACAGGCAGATCTCGAGAAGGAACGAACCGATGAAAAAGACAATCCTCACACTGGCAGCGCTTCTAGTAGCAGTCGCAGCAGTTTTCACGGCTCCGGCCCATGCCGGCGGCAAGCGCCTCCAGTTTGGCCATCCTTTGGGTTCGTTCGGTGCTAAATCACACTCCGGCGGTTCGTCGTACGGCCATCGCCGCTCCCGCAGAACTCACCGGACTTACGCTGCAAAGAAAGCCGCCGCACGGCGCGCCGCAGCTCGCCGGGCAGCAGTCAGGAAGGCTGCTGCGCGCCGCCTGGCAGCGAAGAAAGCCGCCAAGGCTCGTGCGGTTGCCGCACGCCGGAGGAGGTCGGCATCGGTCCGTAAAGTTGCGGCGGTCGCCGCGCAGAACGAGGTCATAAAGCTCGCACCGGTAAAAGCTTCCGCGATTGCTGGGGCTAATACCCTGGAATTCGAAGATGAGAGTGGTGAAGTTGCTGTCTTGCCGGCTGTGACCGAAGTTAAGGCAGTCAATGGGACGACCGACAGCACCGAAGTGGCGACTGAAGAGGTCGAAACCGAGAATGATTACGACGATACCGTTGAGCTGGAATGCAAAAGGTTCATCCCCAGCGCGGGTCTGACGATCACCATCCCTTGCGGTTCGTAACCAAAAACCTAGACGCTAACCAGAACACCACACCTAATTTGCGTAAGCTTGGTGTGGTGTTTTGCTGAAGTTATACCAGGCGTGAGAGCGATGCTAAGCGCCGAGACGTGTTCAGGAAGTGCTTAATCATTGTCGATTGTGCATGTTTAACCGGCTTACCACACCGACGAAGAGGTAAATGACTATGCAGGGCAGTAGTGAAGCAATCCCGGGTGGAGCAGGTGCCGCGGCGCCGAAACAAGCAGCCCTGCGGTTGCGGATGGCTCCAAAACTAGCCTACCGGAACCTCTTTCATGATCGATTGAGCCTTGTGGTTACGCTCATCGGTATCGTTTTTGCGGTAATATTATTGTCGTTTCAGTCAGGGATTTACCTTGGTATCGAACGGACCATCGCTGCGGTCATCGATAAGACCAAGGGCGAGCTTTGGGTGGCTCCGATCGGGACGAAGAGTATCGATCTCCCATCGCTCCTGCCGGGCCGGGAGAGGTATTCGGTGCTGTCCGTGCCTGGTGTTGAAAGCGTCGAGACGTTGTCGATGGGTTTTGCCCGCTGGCGCAAGCGAAATGGCGGTGCGACGACAGTTCTGCTGGTTGGCTCGGACTGGAATACTGGTGGTCTTAGGCCTTGGAACGTAGTCGATGGCAGCGTTGAGGAACTCGCTGCGCCAAAAGCGGTAGCAATTGACCGGACCTATTACGGCGACCTCGATGTTGAGGGTCTTGGTGACTCTGCTGAGATCAACGGCATGACTGTGAATGTTGCTGCCGTGACCCACGGGATCCGTTCATTCACCACGTTGCCTTACGTTTTCACGACACTGGGGCGTGCACAGACGATGCTGGGGGCGAAAAAATGGCAGGGGTCGTATGCTCTTATCAGCCTCAAACCGGGCGCGGATGAAGAAAAAGTACAAAAGGAGATTCAGGCGCGGCTGCCCGATGCCGAAGTCCTCAATCGAGAGACGTTCCGCAGCCGAAGCATCAACTACTGGCTGTTTAATACGGCGGCGGGTTCGGGACTGATCGCGGGGACGTTGTTGGCACTTATCGTTGGCATCGTTATCGTGGCGCAGACGCTCTATGCCAGCACCAAGGACCATCTCAATGAATTTGCCACGTTGCGGGCGCTTGGCGCCTCATCGGGGTACATTATCCAAGTCATCTTATTACAGGCGCTGTTTAGCGCGGTTGTTGGTTACGCTCTAGGGATGGCGTTAACGCTTGGGATCTTCAAGCTAGCCGAAGATACGACGCTGAATGTGGTCATGACGCCCGGGCTGGCCTTGTTACTTTTCGCGGTGACGATCGGCATGTGCATGCTGGCTGCGATATCAGCAATCTTCAAGGTCATCCGGATTGATCCTGCGGGTGTGTTCAGCAGGTGAGTTTTTAGGGGCGCGCTTCGTGCGTGCCCTGTTCTCTCGGGAACTGCAGCGCAAAGATGATTCATCTAGTCTCCTCATTAGGTTAGGCTAGTTAGAGAGTTTCGAGGAAGGACGATATGAGCCAAGTAGAAGTCAGCGAGAACAGACCAGAACCGCTGCTTATCGCCAATGACATCGTCAAGGTGTTCGGCAGTGGGGCAGGTGAGGTTCAGGTGCTGAAGGGTGTGCGACTCGATCTTGTCCCAGGCGAACTGACGCTGCTCATGGGCCCGTCGGGAAGCGGAAAGACGACGCTTCTGTCCATCCTAGGATGCATCCTGCGGCAGACGAGCGGTGATCTTAAGATTGCTGGTAAGCTGACCAAAGGACTCAGTCCAGAAGCCATGGCCGATCTCCGGCGTCACCATGTTGGGTTCGTGTTCCAATCCTACAATTTGTTCCCGACGCTGACGGCAATGGAAAACGTCATGCTGGCGCTTGATGTGCGTGGGCGGCTTCCAGTCGATGCACCTGCAAAGGCGAGGGGCGCGCTTGATGCGGTTGGCCTTTCGCACCGGGTCGACACCTATCCAGCGAAACTTTCGGGCGGTGAGAAACAACGTGTCGCGATTGCCCGGGCGCTGGCAGGTTCGCCGTCGGTGATCCTGGCCGATGAGCCAACGGCAGCGCTCGATAGCGAAAACGGCCAGGCCGTGATGCAGCTGATGGCAAACGTGTCGAAAGACAAAAGTCGCGCGGTGCTTGCTGTCACTCACGACCATCGGATTCTGAAGTACGCCGATCGCATCATCCGCATCGAGGATGGGACTATTTCAACCGACGAACGCCCGAAACTGGCTGAGCAAGTCACGGCGCTTGCCGACAAACTGGCTACGCACAGCGCCGTATAAACGAATGTGAGATTGTGGAGCTATGAGAATGAAGCGATTCCTTTGCGCATTGGCCGCCGTTGGGTTGGTTGGTGTTAACATGCTCAACCCGGGCGGCTTGGGCAGTGTGCAACCCGCTCTGGCGGCCGGCGAAGATACCGGAACTCCGTGGGTGGTCGCGGCTCCGGGTCGTGTGGAACCCAATGGCGGCATGATCAAGATCGGCACGGCGATCATTGGCCGGGTGGCGGATGTTTATATCTCCCTTAACGACGAGGTTGAGGCGAACGAGCTGCTGTTGAAGCTTGATGACGCCGAGGCGAGGGCGCGGCTGGCGGCTGCTGAGACGCAGGCCGATGTGCGTGAGAAGACGCGTGATGACCGCAAACTGAATAAGGACCGCAAGGATGTCCGGAAGGCCGAGGACGAGGTCTACCGGGCCGAGCGCGCGTCGACGGGGGCCCGGATCGAACTTGATTACGCTTTGTCTGGGCGACGTAACGGAACCGTGACGGAACGGACGTTGAGGAATTCCCGCCGTCGTTTGGAGCAGGCTGATGAGCGTCTGCAGAAAGCCCGGATTAAGGTTGCCCGCGCCCAGGCGGACCCTGACTTGCCAGTGCCAACACCAGCCGAAGCCTCGGTTAGCGAAGCGCGCGCGCAAGTAGCCATCGCTGAAGCACTTCTCGACAAAACACGCGTTCGTGCACCACGCAACGGTCGCGTGTTGATCCTACGGGCCAAGTCGGGCGAAATGGTAGCGCCGTCTCCGATGCAGCCACTGGTCGTTATCGGTGACATGGGTGGATTGCAGGTGACGGCTGAAGTCGACGAAGCAGATGTCGCCAAGGTTGAAGTAGGGCAGAAGGCTTACGTGAAGTCGATCAGCTACCCGGGCAAGCAGTTCGAGGGCAAGGTCGCCAAGGTGGCTCCAGCACTGGCCCGTCCCGAGATCACGCAACGTGGTGCGCGGCGTCCAACGGATGTCGAAATTCTTGAAGTCACCATCGATCTGGAAGGGGACGTGCCGCTGTTGCCGGGCATGCGGGTGGACGCCTTTTTTCTCAAATAGGCCGGTTCATAAGATCAGGCCTAAGCGGCGCATGAGGGCCGTACGGACACGGTTTGTGCATCTTCAATGATGCCTGAAAACGTTGCAACGAGACAAGCTCGTCGCGATCAAACGCGACGAGCTTTTTTAGATGCCTATTAATCCGGTTCTTTTCAGATATTTGAGATCCTTTTTTTCGGGTGTTGCCTACGGAACAGCGCGGAGCGGAGATCTCGCGCACTCTTGGGACAGTTCAAACAACGGTTTCCGTGAATTAACGGTATGCCGTCCCAGACCCAGGAGAGTTCCATGCAAGGGCGGATCATCAAGTTTCACCAGTCGCTCAACGTCGGCGTTATTAAGACGCAGGAAGGGCAGAAAATTCGGTTCGGGAGCGATCAAGTCATCAACCCGAACGGTCGCTTCGTCGGCCACGAGGTCGACTTCGTTGCGCCTCAGCCCGGGCATCTGCCGAAGGACATCATTTTGCTGACCGGTTCGATCTGGTCGGTGTTCGCGGAGCCGTCCAATGAGGCCTCCGAGCTGCATTCTCGGAAGGACGCATGATGGCGATCTCCTTTGATCAAAGCGATGTGCCTTTGGTGCGTTCTTCCGACATGACGACTGCGCTACGTGCAGTCGTTGAAGCTGGACGTGCTAGGGTATTCTTTGAAGGCGCAGATGCCTCCGATCGTAGTCTGATCGAAGGTGCGTTCTGGAAGTCCTATCAAGGAGAAGCAGCACAGGGTGGTATCACCTTGCTGAGACTGTGGTGTCTGATTGATGCGCTGCAGACGCGGCGTCTGAATGTCCGCTTGCTTGATCGTGGCTTTAGCTTTTTGGATGCTGCCGTGATTGCTGCTGCAGATCTTCGACTTAATCTTGAAAGGGGATTTGCCCCACAATGGCTGATCTGGGCGGTTGATCGAGCTGAAGCGCAGGGGGTTTCGCACCCACAACGGCGTTATGAGCTAAGCCGTTCGAAACCGCTGCAGGCCGAGATTGCTGCCTGAGGTAGAACCTGTGCAGGTGAGCGGACATAAATACGAACACCGACTTGTTCCTGTGGTCTGGCCGTGAAAAGACTGGTTTAGGTTTATCCAAATTAACTGCGGAGCAGGATGTGGGCGAAGGGGCCAGTGACGGCGATCCGAACTCTGATGGCGCGACATCCGGCCGTCGAGACGAGCCACAGCAAACCAGCGGCAGACCGAGACCGTTGATGATTCTGATGCTGGGTATGGCTCTGGGTGTCGCCGCCTTAGGGATGACCATCGTTTTAATGCGTTTTGGCCAGGTGTCGCAGACTGAGCCCGACACGCAGGTGACTGAGACACCGGGGGCGGTTTCCGAAACACTTTCCGAGAATGATACTGTTGATGTGTATGCCCGGGTGGACGTGTTGCCCGGCGTGCCTTCCGTTGCGCCGCAAACCCCGTGGCTTAAGCTGGATGCGTCAACGACGTTGACCCGAATTGGGGTCGGTTCCTGTCTTGGTCAAAACCAACCTCAACCCGTATGGGATAGCATACTGCGGCTTGAACCGCGGCCACAGCTGTTCATGATGATGGGCGACGGCGTCTACGGCGATATCAAGAGTGCCGATGCGAAAGAACTGATCCAGGCCTACCGGGACCAGTCGGTGCGGCCCGAGTTGGCGCGGGCGCGGCAGGAGATGCCGTTTCTGGCGACGTGGGACGATCATGATTACGGCGGAAACGATAAAGGTGCGGACTTCGAACACAAGGAGACCGCTGCCAAACTGTTTCACGACTTTTGGCAGATGAAGCCTGAGCGGCCCCAAGATCAGGGCATCTATTATGCGCGTACTTACGGAGTGGAAGGTAAGCGGGTGCAGATCATTATGCTGGATACCCGCTCGTTCCGATCGGACCTAAGAAAGAAGACCAATAGCTTCAAGTATTGGGGGCGATATGAGCCGATTGGGGATCCTGACCGCACAATGCTCGGGAAGGCGCAGTGGGCTTGGCTCGAGGAGCAGCTGCAAGAAGCTGCGGATGTGCGCCTTATCGTGACGTCGGTGCAGCTGTTGGCGGGTGGCCACGGCTTTGAACGCTGGGGTAACCTGCCGCTTGAGCGAGAGCGCTTTTTCCAGCTGATCGACGACACGGGCGCGAGAGGTGTGATCTTGCTGTCGGGCGACCGGCACAACGGAGCGCTTTATCAGATTGAGCTTAAGAACGGACAGCGGCTTCCAGAAATGACATCGAGTTCGCTAAACCGCTCTTATGGTCCATCCAAAGACGCTCCAACGCCTGAGCGGCTGAGCCGAATGTACAATCAGGAGAATTTCGGAATTCTGGACATCGATTGGCGGCTGCGCAGGATCTCACTCACACTCAAGGACATCGGTGGCGAGATGCTGGATAGCCTCACGGTGAAATTCAGCGATTTGGGTATCGACTGACAGATCAGCGATATGGCGAGCCTTACGTTACACGGGGTGATAAAAATCAATTCGCGGAGGCTGCGCTTCGTTCATAGGTCGGTTACGCGTTGGGCGCTCACACCCGACCCGGGACGGCGTCAAACGAAATGATCACGTACGATCGGAGGACACATTAATGCGAGTAGTTCTATTTGTTGTCGGCCTTGCTTGTTTCATGACCGCGGTATCGGCCGCGGAACTCAAAACATATATCGTCAAGGGAGCTTTCGACGAGGTCGCTTTTGACGTTGAATCGACGATTGTCGATCGGGGGCTGGTGATCGATATGAAAGGTGATGTCAGCGGCATGCTTGATCGGACTGGCAAGGATGTCGGAGGGACCAAGAAAATCTATGCGGGTGCCAAGTATTTCGCGTTTTGTTCGGCGGTGCTTTCACGGAAGATGGTGGAGGCGGATGCCGCGACCATGGGCGTGTGTCCCTACACGATCTTTGTCTTCGAAACGATGGAGAAGCCGGGTGAAGTCGTCGTTGGCTACCAGCGGACAAGCGATGGTGGCAGCGAGGCTGCGAGCTCTGTGTTGACTCAGATCGATACTTGGCTAGACGGCATCGTGCGTGAGGCTGCAGGTAAGTAGGGCGTCGATATTCACGTTCACGCCTCGGCGTCTTCGTTTCATCGGATGCGTATCAGCAGAGCGGTGGCGTCATCGGATCGTTTGACGCGGGGGTATCCGTGGCAGTCGTTGTCGGCATCTTCGAGGCTGCGAAGCTCGTTGATGAGGCCGTTGAGGCCGGTGGCTTTTGCAGCTTCAAGGAGCGATGCCGCATCGTGACGCGCGAAGATCTCGACAAGGCGCATCAGGCCGTCGGTTGCCAGCAAGGCGTGTGAGCCGCGGGCGACCGGCAAGGTGCCCGTGCTGATGAGATCAGCCGGTGGCGGCGTGATTGAGATGACGCCATAGCCGCCCGGCTGGTTTAGGTTCTCTCCGCGCCCTTTGCGTAACTCCGGCAACATCCGGGTAAGTCGCTGGGTATCGGAATTCATCGCGTGTTGTTTTCTGATGCGTTGCAACGTTGAAGAGACGCCGGGGTCGCCAGCGTTGGGGCTGCCAACACCGATGCTCTTCAGACCGTCGGGTGTCTCAACTATCAGGGCGCAATCACCGAGGCTGATCCACTCTAGTGCACCTTGGCGTGTGCGGGTGATCATCGCGGCGGCAGAAGGGTGTTCCCACTGGGCGGCAGGTTGGCGGCGCGTTTGCTCGTAGAACGCATCGGCAAGATGCCGTGCGAGCTCTATTGGAAGCTCGGCCAGGTCATCAAGCTCTTTGAGCTGAAATACTTCGAGCCTGCGCTGAGTCTGTTCGGCAAGCCAGGCCGCGTCCGAGTGCTCACCGACGAGAGGCGTTTCGACGAGATCGGTCGCGCCATCGATTACCCAAGCCAGAGTGCCGGCGGAACCCGTGCGGTCCTCGTTGATAGCACCTGATCCCTGGCTCGCTATGTCGATGATATCGATTGGCATTTTTGTTCATCTTTGGTTGCTTCGAATAGTCCAATGACGAGCATGAGGCGCAGGTGATACGATTCTTGCCACAAGGACATGGAGTGCGCATGACAAGGCTTTGCAGGTCGCCGCAATGTGATTGCAATAACCGCAGCCCGTGTTCTGGTGTTCTTGTCCGATGCGGTCGAGTTCGTAGACAATGAAATGCGACGTTAGGGCTCGAATTGGGGGCAATTCTTGTTCGTGCCGCAATTGTGCCGCCCGAAGAGTTACAGGAAGCATCGGTGGGGTTTCGAATTTGGCGATATTCAACAAAAAATTCCGGTTAAATCTCGCGCTGCAGGGCGGGGGCGCGCATGGCGCGTTTACCTGGGGTGTGCTCGACCGGCTGCTTGAAGAAGACCGCATCGATATCGGTTGGGTGAGCGGCACAAGTGCGGGTGCGGTTAATGCCGTGGCTTTGGCGGCGGGCCTTGCCGAAGGCGGACGCGATGCTGCTCGGGCGAAACTGGATTCGGTGTGGCATAGTGTTTACAAGGCCGGCGTCCCCGAACTGATGCGGCTCAATCCGTTTCTTTACAGTCTAAGCAAGCTGCCGGCATTGGCTCAGATGGCCAGCCTGCTGTCACCGTACGAATTTAATCCGCTCGGTTTCGATCCGATGCGGCAGCTCCTCAATGAGCATCTGGACTTCGAGCGATTACGAGCTCAATCACCGGTGGAGCTGTTAATATCGGCGACCGATGTGGCGACGGGCCGGGCTCGGCATTTCCGTCGTGATGAGCTGACCGTTGAATCGGTGCTGGCTTCAACATGTCTGCCGACGCTGCACCACGCTGTCGAAATCGATGGACGCGCCTATTGGGACGGCGGATTCTCGGCAAATCCGGATCTAGTGACGGTTGCCGGTGAAAGCCCGGTTGGCGATACGCTGATCGTGCAGATCAGCTCGACCTTCATCGGATCACTGCCGACCGGTGTCCGTGAGATCAGCAACCATGCTAACACGTTGACGTTCAACGCGCCCTTCTTGCGCGACATCGAAATTATTGAAACGGCGCGCAAAACCCGGCATTCGTCATGGATTTCGGGGCGCGGTCCTATGTGCAGGCTTGCTCGACACCGGTTCCACCTCGTCGAAGCAGGCCGTTATACTAGCGCGTTGAAGCCGGACACGAAGGTGCAGCCGGACTGGGGGGTCCTCAGCTATTTGCACGGCGCTGGGCGCTCAGAAGCCGGTAAGTGGATTGAGAAACACTTGCGGGATGTTGGGAAGCGCGAGAGTGTCAGTTTTCACAAGCGCTATCTGCAG